>NZ_LZMK01000314.1:0-697 GCF_001665865.1 Nocardia sp. 852002-20019_SCH5090214
ACGGTCGAGATGAGCGCTTCGAGGGCGTAGCTGGCCCAGTACAGCGGTTCGCCGGGCCCGCCGGGCGCGAGGTTGTGTTGCACGTTGACCGCGGAGAACAGCATCGCGGCGATCACAACGCCGGCCAGCGCGCGCGTGGACCACTTGCGCACCACGTACAGCTTGGCCAGCTGCGCGTGTGCGCTGCCCTCGCGGTGGTGATCGGCCAGCGCGCGCCGCGCCAGCAGCAGATCGCGGGCGTCGGCGCGCACGATCTCCGAGGTCGCTTTGCGCACGTGCGCCGCGGTGGCCTCGCTCGCCTCGATCGCGGCGAGTTTCTCAGTGCGTTCGTGCTCGCGCAGGCGTTCGGCGACCGCGCGATCGGCGGCCAGCTCGTCCTCCGACAGCGCCGCGACCAGGGCGGGATTGTCCTGGTGGGCGAGCCGGTCCTGCGCGATCTGCACGCGCCGTGGCAGATCGGCAGTGACCAGCAGATCCGCACTGCTCACAGGTTTGGTGGTGGGTTTGCGACGGAACATCAGTTCTCCCCTTCCCCGGTCCGGGTGGTCGTCTCGACCTGACTGCGCCAGCGGTCGGCATCCCGCTCGGCGGTGGCCAGCGCCCGCTCCAACGTGGAGATCCGGGCCTCGGCAGCGGATTGGATACGAGCGATATCGGCGGCGTGATCGGCGCGCAGCTGCTCGCGGTCGGTGCGGGC
>NZ_LZMK01000315.1:0-625 GCF_001665865.1 Nocardia sp. 852002-20019_SCH5090214
TGGGCGGCGATCGTCAGTCCGTTCGAGACTGCCGCAGAGCCGGTATCGATCCAGGAAAGAACGACCATCGGATCCACAATCAATTTCCCTTCGAAGCAGGAGCAGTTGCCCTACCATCAAAACGCGGAAAATTATGGTTCGCCAGGCGTTGAAGGGATAGAGTTTTTATATATACCCGCGCTAGCCCCACATAGAGATGGGTTTACGTGCGACAGCGGCGAAAATTGATACTCGCAGTATCCCTCGAAATTTTTCCCGCCCGTCGCCGATTGGTGGACACCACGTGGTGAACACCGCCGTGGGGTCGAGGTCGAGCGCGCCTCTTCGCCGGTGAGACCGCTGGTTGTTCGTTGCCGCCATCGCGGGATTCTGGTAGGAACGAAAGCGCTCGGGGGAGAAAACTTTTCACCAATTCCTGTATTCGCTGACACGAAAGTGTCGGCGTTCGAGGGGGTTTCATGACCACCACCACACCCGATTCACCTGACGCTCGACAGCCACCGGATGTGCACCGTTTGACTGGCGATGTGCCGGTTCGAATTCCAACCCTCGGGCCCTGGCTACGGGTGATGCGCGAACACCGCGACCTGACCCGCGAGCTGGCCGGCCAGTACACACACGTCAG
>NZ_LZMK01000316.1:0-768 GCF_001665865.1 Nocardia sp. 852002-20019_SCH5090214
GCCGGCGGCGGCGCGGCCGGTGCCGGTGCCACCTGCTGGGGCGCGACCGCGGGCGCGGTGCTCACCGGCGCGGTGTCGTCGGTGCGGGTGGGATGGGCGTGGGTGAGAGCCAGCACCACCAGCAGCAGGACCACACCACCCACCACCGCGCCGAGGACGGCAAGGATCGGCGTCGGCGAGGTGCTGTGATAGCCGTGGAAGTGCGGATTGCGGTAGCGCCCCAGCAGGTGGCACCGGCACCGGCCGCGCCGCCGCCGGCACCGCCGTGCTATCCGTTCGCAGCCTCCTGCAACTGACCGAACCGAGCACCGCAACCGCGGCTGACGACGATTCTGGTCCGGGCCCGGCCCCGAGAGTTCCGATCTGCCTGGCCGGGCCCGGCACCGCTCAGCATAGGGCCGTCCGCAACCCCCGCCATGGCCACCGGCCGGAGCCCGGTCGGACCGGGGTGCGGGTCCGGTACCCGAAATGGGGTACGGCCGCCGAGCCGCAGAGCCCCTGAGCGCAGTGCGATGTTTCCTGTCTTTGTGGTTTCCGGTTGGGACGGGTGAGGCACATGATGCGCGGGGCAACCGCACCTGCCCAACCTCCTTCCTTCCGGTCCCATTTTCCGGTCACACCTCTTGCACCACGGCGTGTCAGAGGGGGAGTTTCGTCCGGAAGAAACTTGTAGCCTGGCCGTATGGTCGCCTCCCGGTCGTGTCTTCAGTGCGGAAACCCGGTGACGTGGAAAGGCACCGGAAGACCACCGATCTGGTGCAGCAGCAG
>NZ_LZMK01000317.1:0-623 GCF_001665865.1 Nocardia sp. 852002-20019_SCH5090214
CGGGTGACCATCGAGTCCGGGGTGCAGCCGGTGTGGCTGCCGCAGAAGAACTCGCCGAACTGCGCCGGCGTCATCTCAGGGAAGCCCTCGGCGCGGACTTCTTCGTTCGTGATGGTGTCGAGGCGCTCGCGGCGCACGTCGAGAACTTCGACATCGACGATCCGTACAAGTGGTTCGCCGCGGCGGCGGCCCATCACCTTGCGGCACAGCGTGAGCCGGGTGCCGGGCGTCAGCATCAGCCAGCCCGTGCGGCGGGTGACGGTCTTGGTGCGGTCGCGGACCTGGTCCTCGGTGAGCGAGACCGACATCAGGCGTGGCATGGGGTGCTCCTGTTCTGCGGGTACTGGTTCCAGATCCGGCCGTCGAGTTCGCGCCCGGCCGTTTTCGGGGTGCGACCACCCCACTGCTTGAAGAAGAACGCGGTCCCGGCCTCGACGCACTGGTCGCGCAGATCGCGCACCCAGTCCGCCTCGATCGGTCGGGCGTGGGGCCCGGATTCGCCGCCGACGATGACCCAGTCGATCGCCGGGATCGGCCGCCAGTCGGCGCAGCCGGGGCACCCGCATTCGAAGCGTTCGTCGTCGTCGGGCCACCGGCACCGGCACCCGTCCGGGCATCGGATC
>NZ_LZMK01000318.1:0-32290 GCF_001665865.1 Nocardia sp. 852002-20019_SCH5090214
CGCCGCGCCGAAAAGGTCATGGATTCCCTGGCCGGACGGGTGGGGTCGGTGCGGGTGCTGCGCGCGGCCACCGGCAAAGACCTCACCGACCACATCGAGGCCGGGCACGGCATCGACGAACTCGAACCCGTGCCCTACCTGGACCCCCACACCACCTCAGCGGCCGCGGCCGCCCCACTGTCCGCGGAACAGATCGCCGCCAGCGCGGGCCGCTCTGCCGCACAACCGATTCCGGAACTCACCACCGCAACTCAGGAGGCCGCTATGGGCGAACCCGTATTCACCAAGCAGGACGACTACCCCGACCCCGACTACGCCGAACCGGGGTACGAGCGGACCGGCGGCAGCGGCCATCGGTATCGCCGCGACGAGTACGACTCCGAAACCGATATCGAACCGATCGCCGACGACGAGCCGGAACCCGCGCCCGCGGCCGCCAGGCGCGGCGCCCGGGCGAGCGCGGCCTCGCCGCAGGAGGCGCAGCGGGGAAGCCGCCGCGGTTCCGGCGGCAAGTCCGCGGGGAGAGCGCAGGCTCGTGCCTCGGGCCGACCGGCACGGTCGGGCTCGTCCGGTGGGCGTAGCCGCCGCACTCGCGTGGCCTCCCGCAAGGCGGCCGAGCGGCAGCGTCGCCGCCGGAATCTGCTCGTCCTGGGGTGCGTGTTCGTCGTCCTGTTCGTGGTGGCCGGTGGTTACGCCGGATACAAATTCATCCGCTCGATGGGCGGACCCGAGGATTTCGACGGCCCGCCCGGCCCGCTGGCCGTGGTCCAGGTGCACACCGGTGACACCGCCGAACAGATCTCGCAGACCATGGTCGAAAGGGGTGTCGTCCGTAGCAGCGGGGCCTTCTACCAAGCGGCCGTGCGGAATTCGGGCATCACCTCGGTGCAGCCGGGCTATTACGCGGTGCCGACGCACAGCAAGGGTGCCGACGCGGTCGCGGCCCTGCTGAAGAAGACCTCCCGGGTGGGCAACGTGGTGGTCTCCGAAGGACGGCGGCTGCACGATTCCACGGATGTGAACACCGGCGCCCGTAACGAGGGCATCTACCGCAAGATCGCCGACGCCAGCTGCGTCGGGACCGGTGCGGACAAGAAATGCGTCACCTACGAACAACTCGATGCCGCCGGAGCCACGGCCGACGCGACCGCGCTGGGCGTTCCGGCCTGGGCCGTCGACGCGGTGCGCAAGGTCCCCGATCGCACCCGCCAGCTCGAGGGCATGATCGCCGCGGGCACCTGGGATTTCGATCCTTCCGGCACGCCCGAGCAGATTCTGGCGCAGCTGGTGAGCGAGAGTGCCGCCGGCTACGAGACGACCGGACTGCTGCAGTCGGGGGCGACCAACAAACTGAATCCCTATCAGACGCTGATCGCGGCCTCACTGGTCGAACGGGAAGCGCTGCCCCAGGACATGTCGAAGGTGGCCCGGGTGATCGTGAATCGGCTCGCGGTCGATCAGCCGTTGCAGCTGGATTCCACGGTCAACTACACCCTCGACCGCACCGAGGTCGCCACCACGGATGCCGACCGGGCGCGCAAGACGCCGTGGAACACCTACGCCATGCCGGGGCTGCCGGCCACGCCGATCTCCTCGCCGTCGCTGGATGCCATGCGCGCGGTGGAGAATCCGGCGCCGGGACCGTGGCTGTACTTCGTCACCGTCGACAAGCAGGGCACCACCATGTTCGCCGAAAGCTACAGCGAACATCTGCGCAATATCCAACGCGCCCAGCAGAGCGGAATTCTCGACAGTGGCCGATAACGGAGCGGGATCGCCGGAATCGGGACGCAAGGCAGCGGTACTGGGCAGTCCGATCGCGCATTCGCGGTCCCCGCAATTGCATCTGGCCGCCTATCGTGCGCTGGGGCTGGACTGGACCTACGAGCGCATCGAATGCACCGGCGAGCAACTGCCCGCCCTCGTCGACAGCTTGGATTCGTCCTGGGTCGGGCTGTCGGTGACGATGCCCGGCAAGGTCGCGGCCCTGAACTACGCCGGCGAACGGACCGAGCGCGCCGTTCTGGTCGGCTCCGCCAACACCTTGGTGCGCACCGCGACCGGGTGGCGAGCCGATTGCACCGATGTGGACGGCGTGCGTGGCGCGCTACAGGGCGGCGGCGTGGAAACGGTGCGCCGATCGGTCGTACTCGGGGCGGGCGGTACCGCGCGACCGGCACTGCTGGCGCTGGCCGAACTCGGCGCCGAGACGGTCACCGTGGTCGCCCGTGACGCCGAGCGGGCCGAGCCGACCCTCGCGCTGGCTCGCCGGCTGGGAATGGCGACCGAGTTCTCCGACTTCGACGCCGATCGGGTGCGCGCGGCATGTGCGCGCGCCGACGCGGTGGTCAGCACGGTGCCGGCCGCCGGTGCGGCGGCGGTGGCCGATGCGGTCGCGGCGGCGCCGGTGGTGCTGGACGCGATCTACGATCCGTGGCCGACGCCGCTCGCGACCGCCGTGCGGCGTGCGGGGCATACCGTCGTCAGCGGATTGCAGATGCTGCTGAATCAGGCCTACGGCCAGGTCGAACAGTTCACGGGCCGGCCCGCGCCACGGGCGGCGATGGCGGCGGCTCTCGATCTCCGTGACTTCTAGAACCGGTTCCAATTCGATGACGTCACAACACAGGCTAAGGTGATCGACATGAATTCGTGGGTGTTGCGCGCCATAGTCCTCGGTGCGCTGACCGTCGTACTGCGAACCCTGCTGGGTTTCGGCATGATCTACTGGCCGACCAACGGCTCGTGGATGCGCATCGTGTGCTTGATCGTGCTGGTCGTCGCGGGCGTCGCCTGGGGACTGATCGACGGTCGCAGTGATCGGCGGGCCAATCCCGATCCGGAGCGCGGCGGTGCCGACCTCACCATGCGCTGGCTGAAGGCCGGTGTGGTCGGTGGTGTGGGCAGCGGGCTGGTGGCGTGGCTGCTGGATTTCGTGCCGAAGTTCGATCTCGGCGACAACGGTCTGCTGTTCGAACTGACCGCTGGTGCCTCGTTCATCGTGCTGATGATCTTCATTCCGGCGATGGTCGGCGTGGCGATCGGCCGTTTCCTGGTGGGCCGGGATCGGCGCAAGAGCGAATCCTCGGTACCCCCGGCGGCGGCCTCCCCGGCCTGATCGCCGAATGATCCGCTCATCCGGGCCGCGGATCCTGTCCGCGGCCCGGATTTTCGTGTGCTAGAGCAGGATTCCGCCGGCGGGGCTGTCCTCGCGGGCGATGGTCGCATACGCCGCCGCCAGCAGCGACGGATCGGGACCCTCCAGCCGGCCCGGCTTGGCCAGACCGTCGAGAACGACGAATCGAACGATGCCCGAGCGGGTCTTCTTGTCGGTCTGCATGGTTTCGAGCAACTGCGGCAGCGCATCGGCGTCATAGGTGGTCGGCAGGCCGACGCTCTCCAGAATCGCGCGGTGCCGGTCGGCGGTCGCGTCGTCGAGGCGCCCGGCCAGCCGGCCGAGTTCGGCCGCGAAGACGAGACCGACCGAGACCGCCGCACCGTGGCGCCACCGGTAGCGTTCCCGCCGTTCGATCGCGTGCCCGAGGGTGTGGCCGTAGTTGAGGATCTCGCGCAGGCTCGCCTCCTTGAGATCGGCGGCCACCACGTCGGCCTTCACCTGGATCGCCCGGCGGACCAACTCCGGCAGCACGTCGCCCTTCGGGTCCAGTGCGGCGGCGGGGTCTCGTTCGATCAGGTCGAGGATCACCGGGTCGGCGATGAATCCGGCCTTGATGATCTCGGCCATTCCGGCGACGATCTCGTTGGGCGGCACCGTTTCGAGGGTGACCAGATCCACCAGCACGGCCGACGGTTCGTGGAAGCAGCCGACCAGGTTCTTCCCGGCCTCGGTGTTGATTCCGGTTTTGCCCCCGACCGCCGCGTCGACCATCGCCAGCAGCGTGGTGGGCACGTGGACGACCTTCACGCCGCGCATCCAGGTGGCGGCGACGAACCCGGCCAGATCGGTGGCCGCACCCCCGCCGAGGCTGATCACGACGTCCTGGCGGGTGAGGCCGATGCGGCCGAGCACCTCCCAGCAGAAGCCGGCGACCGGCAGGTCCTTCCCGGCCTCGGCATCCGGGATTTCGATGCGGTGCGCGTCGAGGGTGTCACCGCGCGAGCCGACGGCCTGCTCGGCGAGCGCCTGCCGCACCACCTCCGCGGTCTCGGTCAGCGGCGGCTGATGGAAGATCGCCACGGTCCGCACGCCGGGATGGCGGGCGACCTGCTCGACCAGTTCGCCCAGCAGCCCCCGGCCGATGATCACCGGATACGGATCGGCGGTTCGGACGTCGATGCGGGTGGGCTCGCTCATGTGTGCTGCTCCGATTCCTCTAGTGCTCGTCGTAGGCGTGCCCGGCGGGCGCGGGCGCGTCGGGACCGACCGGCCCCGGGTGCCGCTTCGTGCGCGGTCTGCGCGGCGTCACCCGCGAGACGTCCAGCGGGCGAAGGTGTTTCGTCGGGTGCGGGCACCGGCAGCGGCTCCGGTCCGGAGCCGACCGGGCGCACCGGTTCCGGATGGGGCGCCGCCGCCGGGCCGGGGTTCCGACTCGCGGCGGGAGGGCCGGCGGCGCGGGTGGCGGTACGCCGGATTCGTCCCGGTCGTGCATTCTGCTGTGCGGCGGATGGTTTCGCGTCGGTGTCGGCCGCCGCCGGTTCGGACGTGCGGGCGGGACGCTCGGCGGCGGGGTCGATGGGCGGGGTGTCGGCCGAGGTGCCGGTCCGATTGCGGGAGTGCCGACGGCCGCCGCGGCGGGACCGCCGGGCTCGGCGGCGCGGCTGGGTACGGTCCGTCTCGATCGAATCCGGTTGCGCGGCTTCGGTTTCACCGGGCTCGGGTGCGGTCCGCGCGGCGCTGTCGGCCGCGGCGCGGGTGCGGCGACGACGCCCACGCGGGCGGGAACGACGGGTGCCCGTGGGTTCGGCACTCGTCGAATCCGGTTGCGGCGCCGGTGTTTCGGCCGGTTCGACGCCGAGTTTGGTGAGGATGGCACGGACGACGCGGCCGGGACTGCGGCCGTCGGTGCGGATCCGGATGGAGGCCACCTCGCGATACAGCGGTCGGCGCACGCGCATGAGTTCGCGATATTTCGCGCTCGGATCGTCGCCGTTGAGCAGCGGCCGATTCGTCGACGCCCCGGTCCGGCGCAGTCCCTCGGACACGCTGATCTCCAGGTACACCACCGTGCGCCCGCGCAACAACTCCCGGGTCGCCGCGGACAGGATCGCACCGCCGCCGAGGGATACGACCCCGTGTTCGGCGAGGATCGCGCGGCGCACCACGCGTTCCTCGATGCGCCGGAATTCCGGCTCGCCGTCGGTGGCGAAGATGTCGGGGATGCTGCGACCGGTGTCCTGTTCGATCCCGGCGTCGGTGTCGTAGAGCGAGACGCCGAGTTCGCGAGCGAGCTTGCGCCCGATCGTCGACTTACCGGCCCCGGGCGGGCCGATGAGGATCACGCTGGGCCGGCCGGGGTCGCTGCGGACGATCACGACGGCTGTCCCGGGCGCCGGACCCGGGCGGTGCCGCGCGCGGGATCAGCCATTCATGCCTCCGACGCCACGACGCCCGGGATGTGCGGGCGGGTCTGGATGCGCTTCTGGTACGTCGTGAGGTTGTCGACGGTCTCGGCGAGGGAATCGCCGCCGAACTTCTCCAGCACCGCCTGCGCGACGACGAGCGCGACCATGGCCTCGGCGACCACACCGGCGGCAGGGACCGCGCAGACGTCGGAGCGCTGATGGATGGCCACCGCCTCGTCGCCGGTGGCCATATCCACGGTGGACAGCGCGCGCGGAACGGTGGAGATGGGCTTCATCGCCGCGCGCACGCGCAGGGCTTCGCCGTTGGTCATACCGCCCTCGAGGCCGCCGGCGCGGTTGGTGGAGCGCAGCACGCCGTCGGGACCAGGGCGCATTTCGTCGTGGGCGGCGCTGCCGCGCCGCCGCGCGGTCTCGAATCCGTCGCCGACCTCGACACCCTTGATGGCCTGGATCCCCATCAGGGCAGCGGCCAGCCGGGAATCCAGACGCTGTTCACCGCTGACGAACGATCCCAGTCCGACCGGCAGTCCGGTGACCACCACCTCGACGACCCCGCCGAGGGTGTCGCCGTCCTTCTTGGCGGCCTCGATCTCGGCGATCATCGCGGTTTCGGCCTCGGGGTCGAATGCGCGGACCGGGCTGGCGTCGACGGCCTCGAGATCGGCAGCGGACGGCACGAAACCCGGACGCGCGGCCGCGGTGCCGATCGAGACCACGTGGGAGACGACCTCGACGCCGAGGGCCTGGCGCAGGAACTGCCGCGCTACGGTGCCCGCGGCGACCCGAGCGGCGGTTTCGCGGGCACTGGCGCGTTCGAGCACGTTGCGGGCGTCGTCGAAGCCGTATTTGAGCATCCCCGAGTAGTCGGCGTGGCCGGGACGGGGGCGCGTCAGCGGGGCGTTGCGGGCCAGCTCGGCCAGTTCGGCCTCGTCGACCGGGTCGGCGGCCATGACCTCGGTCCACTTCGGCCATTCGGAATTGGCGATCTCGATCGCGACGGGGCCACCCATGGTGCGGCCGTGGCGGATCCCGCCGATCACGGTGACCTTGTCGGCCTCGAACTTCATCCGCGCGCCGCGGCCGTAGCCCAGTCGTCGCCGCGCCAGTTGCGCGGCGATATCGGCCGAGGTCACCTCGACACCGGCCACCATCCCCTCGACGATGGCGACAAGAGCGGGACCATGAGACTCACCAGCAGTAATCCAGCGCAACACGACCTCCATCTTTCCACGTCACAACGGTTCCCCGGACATCGGTGTCCGCGCGGCTACACCGTGGGCCACAGTGCCGCAACGGTAGCCAGGCACATCGCGGGCCCGTGTGGCACCGTGATCGAGGCGCCGAACACACCATGGCGACGGTTCGAATCTCCGGCCGCGGCCGGACGGTCACCGGGATGCGCGGCACGGATCGCGGTGCCGTCTCGGACGTGCGCGATCGGCCTGCCGCCGGCGCCGGCCGCGCGGGAGGCGCGGGCGGCGACCTGCATCGCGACCAGCGCGCCGAGTCCGGCCGAAGCGGTCAGCAGGGGTGCGCCGATCGCGGCCCACACCCAGCAGGACGGCCCGCCCACCGCCGCGGCGGCGCCGGTGCCGAGCGCCAGCTTCACATCTCCCGCCCCGCACGCCGCCGGCTCGACGAGATGCACCAGTAGGTACGGCACGGCGAGCAGCAGCGCACCGGCGATCGCCGGGCCGGCACGGCCGGTCGATGCCGCGAGCACCGGCACCACCGCCGCACCCGGCAGGGTGAGCACGTCGGGCAGTCGCCCGGTCCGAATGTCGATCACGCTGAGTGCGACGCACCAGACGATCAGTGCGAGATAGGCGGTGGTGGTCATGCACTCATCGTCGCTCGCGGCACGTGCCCGCCCGGCCCCGCGAACCTGAAATGTGGACAACCGCAACAGTTGTGAACACGCGACGAGTAACACCGGCCCGCCGCCGGTCGTGGACGGGGTCGCGGGTGACTGCGTGACGGCCTCGCAATACGACAGCGGTAGCGTGGCAGCCATGTCTGCTGATGACGGTGCCCGGCGCCCCGACCACGCTGCGCGTCGGGCAGGGTTGCGAGACCTGTTGGTGGAGAACGGGGTCGATGCCCTGCTCGTGACCGATCTGGTGAATATCCGGTACCTGACCGGCTTCACCGGCTCCAACGCCGCCCTGCTCGTGCACTCCTGGGACGGCAGCCAGGTGGGCGAGGACGGCGAGCGGACGGTCATCTGCACCGACGGCCGCTACATCACCCAGGTCGGCGACCAGGTACCCGACGTGCACGCCGAGATCGCTCGCGCCAGTGCGCGCCGGTTGGTCGAACTGGCCGGGGAATGGCAGATCGGCCGCGTCGGCTTCGAAAGTCACGTCGTGACCGTCGACCAGCACCGCGGCTTCGTCGAGCAGGGCAGCGGCCTCCAATTCGTCCCCGCGCCCGGTCTGGTCGAACAACTGCGCACGGTCAAGGACGACTACGAGATCGAGCAGCTGCGGGCGGCGTGCGCGGCCGCCGACGCCGCGCTGGCGACCCTGCTGGAACGAGGGGGACTGCGTCCGGGCCGCACCGAGCGCCAGGTCGCCCGCGAGCTGGAATGGCTGATGTTCGAGCACGGCGCCGACGCGATCGCCTTCGAGACCATCGTGGCCGCCGGTGCCAATTCCGCAGTGCCGCATCATCGCCCGACCGACGCGGTGCTGGCGGCGGGCGATTTCGTGAAGCTCGATTTCGGCGCGGTGGTCGGCGGCTACCACTCGGATATGACGCGCACCCTGGTGCTGGGCGAGCCGACAGATTGGCAGCGCGAGATCTACCAGCTCGTATACGAGGCGCAGCGGGCCGGCCGCGAGGCGCTGGCACCCGGTGTGCCGTGCGCGGCGGTCGATGCTGCGGCCCGCTCGGTGATCGCGTCGGCCGGGCACGGCGACCTGTTCGTGCACGGCCTCGGACACGGCGTCGGACTGCAGATCCACGAAGCGCCTCCGGTCGCCAAAACCGCGACCGGTACACTTCTGGATGGCGTGGCGGTGACCGTCGAGCCAGGTGTGTATTTCCCCGGCCGCGGCGGAGTTCGCATCGAGGACACGCTCGTGGTTCGTGCGGGGGGCCCGGAGTTGCTCACCCACACCACCAAAGACCTCACCGTGGTCGACTGACCCCGGCTGCCCCAACGGGCCGGTCCCTACGGCCCGGCCTACAGAACGTCGAACAGTACTAACAAGGAGATCCGAGGACAGTGGCGGACACCAGCGACTTCAAGAACGGCCTCGTGCTGAAGATCGACGGTCAGCTCCAGCAGATTGTCGAGTTCCAGCACGTCAAGCCGGGTAAAGGTCCCGCGTTCGTGCGGACCAAGCTGAAGAATGTGCTGTCCGGCAAGGTGGTCGACAAGACGTTCAACGCCGGCGTGAAGGTGGAGACCGCCACCGTGGACCGCCGGGACATGACCTACCTGTACCACGACGGGTCGGACTACATCTTCATGGACGGCCAGACCTTCGACCAGATCGGTATCGACGAGCAGACCATCGGTAAGGGCGCCGGCTTCCTGCTGGAGAACATGACCGTGCAGGTCGCCACGCACGAGGGCGCGCCGCTGTACGTCGAGCTCCCGGTCACCGTCGAACTCGAGGTCACCCACACCGAGCCCGGCCTGCAGGGCGACCGCTCCAGCGCCGGCACCAAGCCCGCGACGCTGGAGACCGGTGCCGAGGTGCAGGTGCCGCTGTTCATCAACGTCGGCGACAAGCTGAAGATCGACTCGCGCGACGGCGGCTATCTGGGCCGGGTCAACGCCTGATCCTCCGGATCCACCGGCCCGGCGCCGGAACCATGGGCGGCGCGCGCGTATCGGCTTTCCGGTATCGCTCGCGCCGCCGTCGACACTGCGAACGGGATAATGGTGATCGTGGCTGATCAGCCCGTGGACAAGAAGTCCACCCACAAGAAACTCGGAGCCCGGCACAAGGCCCGCCGCCGGGCTGTGGATCTGCTCTTCGAGGCCGAGGCGCGCGACATCGACCCGGCCGACCTGGTCGCGGAGCGCCTGGACCTGGCCGGTCGCGACGAACAGGTCGCCCCGGTGAATCCCTACACCCGCACCCTCGTCGAAGGCGTCGCCGACGATCTGGATCGCGTCGATGGCACCATCGAGTCCTATCTGCAGGACTGGACCCTGGGGCGGCTGCCCGCGGTGGACCGCGCCATTCTGCGGGTGGCGGTGTGGGAGTTGTTCCACGCCAACGATGTTCCGCCGGTGGTGGCGGTCGACGAGGCCGTCGAGCTGGCGAAGGAACTGTCGACCGACGATTCGCCCGCGTTCGTCAACGGCGTCCTCGGCCGCATCGTGACGCTGGCCGACCAGGTGCGCGCCGCCGCGGCCGCCACCCGCCGCGACAGCGGGGCGTGATGATCAAATACCTCGTCCTCGCGATGCGCACCTCGGCGTGGACCGACGCGGTCATCGAACCGCACCGCGAATGGCTGGCCGATGTGCGCGCGCGAGGACAGCTGGACTGCACCGGCCGATTCACCGACGGCAGCGGCGGCGCCTATCTGGTGCTGGCCGAGAACCTCTCGGCCGCACGGGAATTGGTGTTCACCGATCCCATTCACACCACCGGCGCCTCCGAGCTGACGATCCACGAATGGGAGATCACGGGCTGAGTCGTATTCGCGACATGCCCGTCAGATTCGGACAAATCCGTTAAATTTCCCGGATGCCCGCCGCGCCCGCATACTGTTCGGGTCACTTGACCTAGAAAAGGTGGAACGGATGCGGTTCAATTCGGCGACAGTGCGTACGGCACTGCGTCTCGCCCCGGCGATCGTCGCGGCGGCGACCCTGGCCACGACCGGTTGCTCGGCGGTGGAAAAAGGTGTCGACAAGGGTGTTCAGGTCGCCAAGGACCACAACAAATCCGACACCGCCCGGGCGAAGGTGGGCGACTGCATCAACGTGATCAACGCCTCGGCCGTCGATTCCGATACCGCACCGGTCGCCTGCACCTCCGACAAAGCCGTCTACAAGGTGGCGCAGGTGCACGACGCCAAGGTCGAGTGCGGGGCAGATTTCACCTCGTACGAGGAAACCCTCAACGGCGGCACGCTGGCGTATCTGTGCCTGGCGCCGAATTTCAAAACGGGACTGTGCTATGCGGATTCGCCGCTCAGCGGCTACAAGTACGCCGACTGCACATCCTCGGAGGCGAGTTTCCGGGTCGCCCAGCGCATCGACGGACAGGCCGACGACACGCTGTGCGGCCCGGAGTCCGACAGTGTGATCACATTGTCGGACCCGCAGACGACATTCTGTCTGGCACAACCGAAGTGAGCCGGGTCCTCCGCTCAGGCGGTCCCGGGGCGCAAGACGATCGTGCCGAAGGTCGTGCGCTCGTCGACCCGCCGATGGGCCTCGGCCGCATCCGCCAGCGGTAGCACACTGTCGATCAGCACGGTGAGATCACCGGCGGCGGCGAGTTCGAACGCCGCCGCCCGCTTCGCCGCCACCCCGGCCAGCCACTGCGCTCCGGAGCATCCGGTGAACGTGAGCCCGCGCATGATCAGGTCCATCGTCGTGACCTGGGCGGGAGCGCCGGACAGCCAGCCGTATCCGAGCATACGGCCTCGCAACGGGGTCATGACATCGAGGACGGCCGCGGCGCTCTCGCCGCCGATCGAGTCGAAAACCACGTCCACCGTGGCATTTTCGAGGCGTTCGCCGAGCCGGCGCGGCCAATCCGGATCGCGGTGGTCGACGACCGTGTGCGCGCCGAGTTCGCGGGCGCGCTCGGTTTTGGCCGCGCCGCCGGCGGTGGCGATGATGTGTGCGGCGCCGGATCGGGCGGCCAATTGGGTGAGGTAGCCGCCGATTCCGGTGGCCGCGGCTTCGATCAGAACGGTGTCGGTACCGGTGAGTGCCGCGGCCTCGAGCAGGGCCAGTGCCACCGATCCGCTCATCGCCACGGCCGCGGCGGCATCGCTCGCCAATCCGTCCGGTACGCGGACCGCGGATTCGGCGGGGGCGCACATCCATTCCGCGTAACTGCCGAAGTCGTTGCGCGCCACCAGGACCCGCTGCCCTTGCCATTCCGGGTCGACGTCTTCGGCCACGGCGGTGACGACCCCGACCGCCTGGGTTCCGAAGACCGCCGGGGTCGGCGTCGGTGTCGGGAACATGCCCGACCGCAACATCGTCTCCGGGTACAGCACCGGGACCGCCTCCACCCGGATCAGCACCTCGCCGGGCTGGGGGCTGGGCTCGCCCACCTCGCGCGCGACGAGGACCTCCGGTCCACCGACCCCGGTCATTACGATTGCCTGCATATCGACCTCATAACTTGACTAACGGTCCAGATACTTCGCCCGGAAGAATATGGACCGTCGGTCAAGTTTGTCAACGGGACTGGAGTGGACAGTGGCGCAGCAGCGCAGAGAACGAGCCGATGCGGCGCGCAACCGTCGCGCGATCCTCGATGCGACGCGGGCGCTGCTGGCCGAAGGTGGGGCCGAGGCGGTGACCATGGACCGGGTGGCCGCCGCGGCGGGAGTCGGCAAGGGCACGGTGTTTCATCGTTTCGGCTCGCGCGCGGGACTGTTGCACGCGATGGTCGCCGAACCGGCCGAAACACTGCGGGCGGCGATCACCGACGGCCCGCCGCCGCTGGGCCCCGGCGCGCCCGCGGGGGAGCGGCTGCTCGCCTTCTTCGATGCGATGGCCACGATGGTCGCCGACAACGTCGAACTGATGGTCGCGGCCTACCGCAGCGTGCCCCCGCATCCGCGCACGTCCGAATTCCACGCCACCTGGGCGGAGCACATCACGAAGCTGCTGACCGAGGCGCGTCCGGATCTCGACGCCGAGGGGGTCGGCCACCTGCTGTTCGGCATGCTGGGCAGCGATTACGCCCTTTCCGCGGTGCGCGAAGGGCAGAGCGAAAGGTTGCGAGAATCCGTGCGGCAGGTGGTGCTCGCGGTGGTCAGCCCGTGAGCAGAACGCCGCCCACCGCACCCGCGGTCGCGATCATGGCCAGCGCCAGCCCGGTGCACACGAACCGGACCGGCGGCACCCGGACCGCGTGGGAACGGCAGAACTCCAGGCACAGCAGCGTGGCCAGCGAGGCCCACGGCGTGGCTATCGCGCCGACGTTCGTGCCGATCAGCAAGGACAGCAACTGGTTTCGGTGGTCGGGCGGTATCACCGCCTCACCGGCGGTGTAGGCGGGCAGGTTGTTGACGATATTCGACAGGCCGAGGCCCGCACCGGCAGCGCGATAGGCCCCGGCCGTGCCGGAATCGGTGCCGATGAGCGCGGCCATCAGATCCGAGAGCCCGTACCGGCCCAGGGTCGGGATGACCAGGAACAGTCCGATCACGAAGATCAGCAGCTGCCACGGGATCAGCGACGGGCGCAGCGCGCTGCGGTCGAACACGGCGAATCCGGCGATCGCGAGGACCGCCGCGGCGAGTGCGGCGTAGCCGATGTGGTCGCCGACGAAGGGAATCGCCAGGACGAACAGCGCGCAGGCGCCCCCGGCCGTCGCGAACAGCGCCCGGTCCCGGGTGTTGCGCAGCCGGATCGGGGCGGGCGCCAGGTAGCGATCGGTGCCGCGCCGGCCGCGTCGCCAGTACCAGATCCACAGCGCCGCCATGGTCGCGATGAGCGAGATCAACTGCGGCAGCCACATTCTGGCCGCAAAGCCGGTGGCATCGAGGCCGATCCGGTCGGCGGCGAGCAGATTGGTGAGGTTGGATACGGGCAGCAGCAGACTGGCGGTGTTCGCCAGCCACAATGTGGTCATCGCCAGCGGCAGTGGTGGAATGCGCGCGGGCTTGGCCAAGGCCAGCATGACCGGTGTCAGCAGGACCGCGGTGGTGTCGAGGTTGAGCACCATCGTCGTCAGGGCCGCGAAACCGACGCAGAGCACGAACAGCGCCGGATAGCGTCCCCGCCCGGCGATCGCGATTCGATGGGCGATGACGTCGAAAACCTGTGCGCGCCGGGCCAGGTGGGCCAGCACGATCACACTGCCGAGAAACAGCAGCAGCGGTCCGATCCGGCGCATATTCGCCTCGGCGTCGGCCCGCGGCAGCCATCCGGTCAGCACGCACAGCACCCCGGCCGCGAGGACGGCGATGCGGATCCAGTCCAGCAGACGCGGTGCGGCGGCTTCCTCCGGCTCCGTCTCGTGCGCGCTGCGTTCGGGCGCCACCGGTTCGGACATCCGGCCATCATCGCACCGTGGCGCAGACCCGCGCGTGCCGGACCGCCCGCATCTGGGCCGGTTCACGGCGTGGGGGTGGCGACCCAACCGGCCACGATCGCCAGTCCGGTGGGACGGTGGACGCCGAGGAAGCCGAAGGGCCGGTCGAAGTTCACTGCGATCATCGGGGCATCGGCCGGCGCCGGTGGCATGCCGGTCGGTTCCATCAGAACCCCGGTGACGGCTGCGGCCGCGAAACCGTCGGCGGTGAATCGGGCGCAGACGTCCTGGGCCGCCGCGGTCACCCGGAGCGCGACCGGTGAGAGGCCGGGGAAGGGGTTGTCCGTCGCGGTGGTCGCCGCGGTCAGTCCGAACAACTCCGGATCGCGCAGCAGGTCGTGG
The DNA here is from genome assembly GCF_001665865.1 of Nocardia sp. 852002-20019_SCH5090214. Lineage (NCBI taxonomy): Bacteria > Bacillati > Actinomycetota > Actinomycetes > Mycobacteriales > Nocardiaceae > Nocardia > Nocardia sp. 852002-20019_SCH5090214. The sequence goes on from NZ_LZMK01000318.1 coordinate 14,142, forward strand.
GTGGATCGAACAGCGAAGGGCGGCACCTGGATTCGCAGGGTGTCCGATACGGCGGTCACCGTCCGCACCTCGAGCCCGGGGGCGGCGGTGCCCAGGCCGGGCTGGTGGGTTTCCACCGAACCGTCGAGTGCCCCCAGCCCCGCGGCCAGTACCACCGGAGCGGTGTCCCCCTCCTCGCCGAGCAGCAGATGCACATCCAGATCGGACGCACCACGCACCACGACGCGTGAAACCGGTGTGCCGGCCGTCAGCACTGCGGCGTCGCCGAGGCCGGTGCTGTACCGGGCGAGGGCAGGTCCGCGGTGTCCACGCCACGGGCCGCTCGACGGTTCCAGCACATCGGCGTGAAAGCTCTGCCGCCAGGCGGTGCGGGCGACGACGGCGGTCGCCAGCGCGAGCGCCGTCGCCGCGCCGATCCGGGCGGGGAAGCGATCGATCAGGCCGTCGGTATGGCGACGTGCCCACTCGTCGAGTCCGTCCTGTCCGCGCAGCGCGGCGATCGTGGCCGGAGGCAGCGCCCGGATCCATTCGTCGCGCAGCGCGATATCGTCGCGCACCCACACGCCGAGTGCCGCGCGCATTGATTCGGCGGCCTCGATCCGGCGCAGCAGGGTGACCGCGGCGGCGTGAGCGGATGCGGCGGGAAGGCCGGTCGCCGCGGTGAGTTCGCCGCGGGCCGGTTCGCCGGCCGCCGCGGCCAGTAGTGCGAGCAGCGGCCAGATTCCGCATCCGGACAGGACGAAATCCCCGGAACCCGCTGCGGCACACCATTTTCCGGTGAGAGTGTTGGCGGCGGCCACATCGGGTGCGAGGCTCGGCTGCATGGACGAAAGCCTACCGACGGGTGCCGACGGCAGTGCGCCCCTGCCGGGGTGTACGTGGGCGGCAGGGGCGCGTCCGGATCCTGTGGCCCGGACGATCGGCCGGAACCGATCTGCCGACGAGTCTGGTTCCTCAACCGCACTCGAGGTCCAGGCATGCGGTGCGTGGTCTGCGTCACGCCGGCGCGAACACTGGCCGAAACTACGTCTTCGTGGCCGAACGTGTTGAGGCGTCGCGGCCGGTGTGTGTCATCCTTCCGAAGCGGAACGGTCCGCGAGAGGTCCAGGAGGTAGGGATGGCTGGTGCCGGTACGGCCCGTCTGGCGGAACTGCGCGCGGGTCGCACGACCCCGGAGCAGGCGTGGCAGCTGTACGACAGCCTGCCCGAGGTCGCGGTCACCGAGATCACCACTGGCCGCTGGAGCGGCGACGAACTGGACACCGGACATCCGTGGGCCGGTGTGCTGGTCGAATCGGGTTGGTACGGAAAGCAATTCGATTCACCGGACGAGGTGCAACCGCTGCTGTTCGCCGGGCCGGACGGCCGGGTATTTCCGGTCGACCCCCGCCGAGTGCCGCTGGCGCTGGCCGGAACGCTGCCGTCGGCGGGATTCCGGGCCGCACGGCGCATGCTGCCGGCGTTGCGCCCGCTGCTGCGGACCCGTACCGCTCGTGCGCGCCTGCGCGAGATCGAATTCCGCGGCAAGGTCAGCGCGGCCATGATCTACGACCACCTGCCCATCATCGACATCTTCCGCCGGGTCGACGAGGACACCCTGCTCGGTGTGATGGATATGCGCGGGCTGGCCGACCCCTACTTCTTCATCCTGCGCCGCGACCGCTCCTGATCACTCAGTCGTCCCCGGCGGCGAGGATCACCTCGAAGCGGGCGTCGGCAGTGTCGAGTTGCTCGAGAATGTGCTGCTTGACATGCGGCGCCAGCGGCGTGTCCGGGCGGGTGATCAGTTCGCGGTAGACCGCGGTGAGCGGCCGGTATTTGGTGGCGAGTTTCGACATGACGGCCTGCTCGTCGGCGTACAGGATGCCGACGCCGTTGTCGGTGAAATCGGAGATCTTCACCACCCGGGCCCACGGATCGCGGTCCAGGCTCGCGGCGACGTGGTCGCGGTATCGGAGGTGCCGGTCCTCGTCCGAATCGGGTGCCGGGTTGGTCACCGCCGCAACGAGATTCGATACGCGTTCGCCGAACCGCTGGGTGAGCACCGCCAGCGCTGCCGCGGTCAGGTCCTCGTCCGGCTCGGGCACGCCACGGAGGGTGACCAGGTCGGCGGCGTGATCCTCGACGGCGTCGTGCAGGAGGCCGGCGAGCACCAGGTCCGTGTCGTGCACCTCGTAGTGGCTCACGATGCGGATCGCCACCCGCAGTAGATGATTCAGGTACGGCTCGCGGCCGTAGTTGTCGCCACGGTGCAGGTCGGCCACGAATTCGAGTGCCGCCTCGACCCGTTCGGGGCCGGGCAGTTTGCGCTGCGACTCCAGCAGCAGTCGTTGCCGCAGCCCTTCCTCGCCGTGCACATCGCTGAGTGTGTGCAACGGCATGGCCGCCAGAATTCCCGCCCCGATGGACTCCATCCGCCCAATCTAGCGGGACGAGGTGACAATCCGCCGTCGCCGGGTTTTCAGCGAACCCCGCGCGGGCGGAATTGGATGCTGATCCGCGGACCCACGGGCCGCCGCGTCTTCGGCACCGCATGTTCCCAGGTGCGCTGGCAGGAGCCGCCCATCACGAGAAGATCGCCGTGCCCCACGTGATAGCGAATGCTCGCGCCGCCGCCGCGCGGACGCAGCAGCAGGGCCCGCGGCGCGCCGATCGACAGGATCGCGACCATGGTGTCGTGGGTGGAACCGCGGCCCCCGGTATCACCGTGCCAGGCCACACTGTCCTCGCCGTCGCGGTAGTAGCACAGTCCGGCTGTGCGGAACGGTTCGCCGAGTTCCGGGCCGTAACGGCCGCTCAGAGCCGCGCGGGCGTCCTCCAGGATCGGGTCCGGCCAGGGCTCGTTCTCGCCGTAATGGCGCAGCAGTCGCGGTACGTCCACCACGCGGTCGTACATCGGGCGACGGTCGGCTCGCCACGGGACGCGAGTGGCCAGCCGTTCGAACAGTTCGTCGGCCCCGCGCAACCATCCCGGAAGCAGGTCGACCCACGCGCCCTCGGTCAGCTGGGTGCGGCGGACGCCGTCCAACGACCCCAGTTCGATGTCGCCGAAGCCGTCGAACAGCGATCTCTGCAGCGGTGTCGACATGCGTTCGAATCTACGTTCTATCGAACATATGTTCAAGCATCGGGTCGCGCGGCTACTCGGGGCCGATCCGGGCGGTCCGGATCAGCTCAGGTGCGCACGCACGAAATCGACCACCGCGTCGGAGAATTCGTCGTTGACATCGCTGGCCGCGGTATGGGCGGCGCCGGAGATCTCGACATATTCCATCTGCGGCACCAGCGCGCGGAAGTCGGCGACCCCCTGTTCGCTGACCACGTCCGACAACCGTCCGCGCACCAGCAGGACCGGGATCTCCAGCGCGCGGGCGGCATCCTCGAGGTCGCTGGTCTGCAGTTCGATGTCTTCCGGCCGGCTCGACATCATCGCCGGATCCCAATGCCAGTACCAGCGCCCGTCCTCGCGCAGCCGCAGATTGCGCCGCAGGCCCTCCGGGTTGCGGGGCCGGCGGCGGTGCGGCAGGTATTCGGCCACCGCATCGGCGGCTTCCTCGAGGGAGGCGAAGCCCTCGGGATGGCCGCCGAGGAAGTTCATGACCCGTTCCACGCCCTTGTGCTCCGGGCGCGGCACGACGTCGACCAGGACCAGTCCGGCGATGCGCTCCCGGCCGGGACGGGCGGTGGCCAGCAGTGCGGTCAATCCGCCCATGCTCGCGCCGACCACGATGGCGGGCCGGTCGAGTTCGGCGAGAATGTCGAGGAGGTCGGCGGTCATCGCCGTGCGCGAGTAGTCGCCGTCCGGCGCCCAGTCGCTCTCGCCGTGCCCGCGGGCGTCCAGCAAAATGGCGTGCATACCCACCTTCGCCAGCGCGGCGCCCGATTCCTTCCACGAGTGCCGGGTCTGGCCGCCGCCGTGCAGGAAGATCGCCAGCGGGCCGTCGGCCGGCCCCCAGCTCTCCCCGGCCAGGGCGATGCCGCCGTGGCCGCGGAAGGTGATCCGGCGGGGCTCGGTGAAGTCGGCTTCGTTGCTCACCCTTCGAGCATCCCACATCCGGTTTACGCTGTATGAAACAGTCCCGGCCAACGGTTGTGCCGTTCGCGTGATGTGTCGGCATAGCCGCAGGTGGCGGGGCTCACAGCCGGACCCCCGCCGTCGGGAGGCCGCGGCGGCGCTGCTACGCTCAGGCATCGAAAAGACATCCTTTAACGGACCGTCCGGTGAGGCGGGGAAGGAGGTCGGCATGGCCGTGCCCGAAGAGCGCGGCGGCCGCGTCGCGCCCGAAGAACGGGCCGCCAGGTCGAGCGCTGCCGAATATTCGCAGCGGCACGACCCCGAGTGGGTCCGCGCCGGGCGTGAACTGTTGTCCGCCTCCGATGTCGGCCGGACCATCGCGCGCATGGCGCATCAGATCATCGAGAAGACCGCGCTGGATTCGTCGGATCCCGAGGCGCCCCGGGTGGTGCTGATCGGCATTCCCACCCGCGGCACCACCCTCGCCGCGCGGCTGACCGATCGCATCGAGGAATTCTCCGGCGTGCGTCCCGCGCTCGGTTCGCTCGACATCACGCTGTATCGCGACGATCTGCGCAACCGCCCGCATCGCCCGCTGGAACGGACCTCGGTCCCCGAGGGTGGCATCGACGACGCGCTCGTCGTACTCGTCGACGACGTGCTGTTCTCCGGTCGCAGCGTGCGCTCGGCGCTGGACGGGCTGCGCGATCTGGGCCGGCCGCGCGCGGTGCAACTGGCGGTACTGGTCGATCGCGGCCATCGCGAACTGCCCATCCGCGCCGACTACGTCGGCAAGAACGTGCCGACCTCGCGCAGTGAGGACGTCTCCGTACTGCTCAGCGAACACGACGGTCACGACGGCGTCTATCTGCATCAGGGGGATGAGCGGTGAGGCATCTGCTCTCGGTCACCGATCTCGACCGCACCGCCGCCACCGAACTGCTCGACGACGCCCAGCGCTTCGAACAGGCGCTGCTCGGCCGCGAAGTCCGCAAACTGCCCACGCTGCGCGGCCGCACCGTGATGACGGTGTTCTTCGAGAACTCCACCCGGACCCGGGTCTCGTTCGAGGTCGCCGGCAAATGGATGAGCGCCGATGTCATCAACGTGAGCGCCTCGAGCTCCTCGGTGTCGAAGGGCGAATCGCTGCGCGATACCGCGCTGACCCTGCACGCCGCGGGCGCCGACGCGCTGATCGTGCGGCATCCGGCCTCCGGGGCGGCCCATCAGATCGCGCGCTGGTTCGGCGAACTGGACGCCGGCTCGGGTGGATACACCGGAACCGGGCCCGCGATCGTCAATGCCGGCGACGGCACGCACGAACATCCCACCCAGGCCCTGCTGGACGCGCTGACGCTGCGGCAGCGACTGGGTGAGCTGACGGGCAAGCGCATCGTGATCGTCGGCGACATCCTGCACAGCCGCGTCGCGCGGTCCAATGCCTTCCTGCTCGACACCCTCGGCGCCGAAGTGGTGCTGGTCGCGCCGCGCACCCTGCTGCCGGTCGGGGTCGAGCAGTGGCCGGTGCAGGTCTCGCATTCGCTCGACGCCGCGCTGCCCGGCGCGGACGCGGTGATGATGCTGCGCGTGCAGGCCGAGCGGATGAACGGCGGCTTCTTCCCGTCGGCCCGCGAATACTCCATCGCCTATGGACTGAACGAGCGGCGCATGGCGCTGCTCGACGACGACGCGGTCGTCCTGCATCCGGGCCCGATGCTGCGCGGTATGGAAATCGCGTCGGCGGTGGCCGATTCCCCGAAAGCCGCAGTGCTGCAACAGGTCACCAACGGTGTGCACATGCGCATGGCGGTGCTGTTCCGCCTGCTCGTCGGCGCGGGGGAGGCCGTCGCATGAGCGGAACACGGCCAGAGGCGGCAGCCTGCGTAACCCCCCAGGTCCCCGTTCATGCGCATCGACACCGCATGAGGGTGAGCATGAGCTTCTTCGTGGAAGGTGAGGGCGCGTGAGCGATCTGGTTATCCGGGGCGTGCGGCCCTACGGCGAGGGTGAGCCGGTCGACGTGCTGGTGCGCGACGGCGTGATCGTCGCCCTCGGCGCGCGATCCGGCGACACCGTCGACGGCGTCGAGGTCGCCGCCGATGCCGAGGTGCTGGAGGCAGACGGCCGGATCCTGCTCCCCGGTTTCGTCGATCTGCACACCCACCTGCGCGAGCCCGGCCGCGAGGACACCGAGACCATCGAAAGCGGTTCGGCCGCAGCGGCATTGGGTGGCTACACCGCGGTGTTCGCGATGGCCAACACCAATCCCGTGGCCGACACCTCGGTCGTCACCGATCATGTGTGGCGGCGCGGGCAGCAGGTGGGGCTGGTCGATGTGCATCCGGTCGGCGCGGTGACCGTCGGCTTGGCCGGCAAGCAACTGGCCGAGATGGGCACCATGGCCGCCGGCGAGGGCCGGGTGCGGATCTTCTCCGACGACGGGCACTGCGTCTACGACCCGCTGATCATGCGCCGCGCCCTCGAGTACGCGAAATCGCTCGACGTCCTGATCGCTCAGCACGCCGAGGAGCCGCGGCTCACCCAGGGCGCCGTCGCGCACGAGGGGCCGAACGCCGCCCGTCTGGGCCTGGCCGGCTGGCCGCGCGCGGCCGAGGAGTCGATCGTCGCTCGCGACGCGCTGCTGGCCCGCGACGCCGGAGCCCGGGTGCACATCTGCCACGCGTCCACCGCCGGCACCGTCGAGCTGGTGAAATGGGCCAAGGCGCAAGGGATTTCGATCACCGCCGAGGTCACTCCGCATCATCTGCTGCTCGACGATTCGCGGCTCGAGACCTACGACGCGGTGAACAAGGTCAATCCGCCGCTGCGCGAGGCATCCGACGCCCAGGCGCTGCGCAAGGCCCTGGCCGACGGAGTGATCGACTGTGTGGCCACCGACCACGCCCCGCACGCCGAACAGGAGAAGTGCTGCGAGTTCGCCGCCGCCCGTCCCGGCATGCTGGGACTGGAGACCGCGCTGTCGATCATCGTCGAGACCCTGGTGGCTCCGGGCCTGCTCGACTGGCGTGGCGTGGCGAAGGTGATGAGCGAGAATCCGGCCCGCATCGCCGGACTCGACGATCAGGGCCGCCCGATCGCGGTCGGCGAGCCGGCCAACCTGACCCTGATCGACCCGGACGCGTCGTGGACCGTGCGGGCGCGGGAGCTGGCGAGCATTTCCGACAACACGCCGTACGAGGCGATGACCCTGCCCGCCAAGGTCGCCGCCACGATGCTGCGCGGACGGATCACCGCCCGCGACGGCGTGGTGACGACCGCCCTGGCGGGGAGAGTGGGGCAATAATGGAGCGAACACTGTGGGTGATCGGGCTGGCGGCCCTGTTCGTCCTGTTCCTGTGGTTGATGTATCGCTCCTGGCTCGTGCGGGCCAGGAAACAGGCCTCCTCGGTCGGGGAGCTGCCCACAGTGCCGGCGGATCTGGGCGCGCAGGTGCTCGAGCCGACGACCGGGTTGTACACGGGGACCACGCTGGCTCCGAGCTGGCAGAACCGCATCGTGGTCGGAGATCTGGGTTTCCGGGCCACAGCGGAGCTGACCCGCTTCGAACGCGGGATCCTGCTGGAACGCGACGGCGCGGAGGTGATCTGGATTCCGCAGGAGTCCATCACCGCGGTCCGCACCGAACGCGGCCACGCGGGCAAGGTGATGACCGACAATGGTGTGCTGGTTATTCGCTGGAAACTGCCGACGGGAACCGAAGTCGATACCGGGTTCCGCGGCGACGACAAGACGGTGTATCCGGCCTGGACGGCCATATCCGCGACGGGACAGACCGGCGCGGCGACGGGAGACGAATAAACGTGAAGGCTGGATTTTTCGTGAACGAGGTGAGCGAATGAGCGACCGCGCCGCGGTGATGGTGCTCGAGGACGGACGGGTATTCCGGGGCCGGCGGTTCGGCGCCGAGGGTGAGACGCTGGGCGAAGCGGTGTTCTGCACCGCGATGACCGGCTATCAGGAGACCCTGACCGACCCCAGCTACCACCGCCAGATCGTGGTGGCCACCGCCCCGCAGATCGGCAACACCGGCTGGAACGACGAGGACGACGAGTCGAATCGGATCTGGGTGGCCGGATACGCGGTGCGCGACCCCGCCAAGCGGGCCTCGAACTGGCGCGCCACCACCACCCTGCAGGACGAACTGGAGCGCCAGCACATCGTCGGCATCGCCGGCATCGACACCCGCGCACTGGTGCGTCATCTGCGCACCCGCGGTTCGATGAAGGCGGGCATCTTCAGCGGTGACGCCGCTGCGGCCTCGCCCGAGGAATTGCTGAGCCGGGTCACCGGTCAGGCCTCGATGCTCGGCGCCGATCTGGCCGGCGAGGTCTCCACCGACGGCGTGTACACCATCGAGCCCGCCGGTGAGCATCGGTTCACCGTGGTCGCGGTCGACCTGGGTATCAAGACCAACACCCCGCGCATGTTCGCCGAGCGCGGCATCCGGGTGCACGTGGTGCCCTCCGGCGTCACGCTGGACCAGATCAGGGAGCTGAAGCCGGACGGCGTCTTCCTGTCCAACGGCCCCGGTGACCCGGCCACCCAGGACGACGCGGTCGAGCTGACCAAATCCGTTCTGGGCGAAGGACTTCCGCTGTTCGGAATCTGCTTCGGCAACCAGATCCTGGGCCGCGCGCTGGGCCTGGGCACGTACAAGATGAAGTTCGGCCACCGCGGCATCAACGTCCCGGTCATCGATCACACCACCGGCGCGGTCTCGATCACCGCGCAGAACCATGGCTTCGCGCTCGAGGGGGAGGCCGGACAGCGCTTCGAGACCCCGTTCGGCACCGCCGAGGTCAGCCACACCTGCGCCAACGACGGCACCGTCGAGGGGGTGCGCCTGGTGGACGGTCGCGCGTTCTCGGTGCAGTACCACCCGGAGGCCGCCGCGGGGCCGCACGATGCCGCCTACCTGTTCGACCGCTTCGCGGGTTTGATGGAGGAAGCCTGATGCCACGTCGTAACGACCTGCACCACATCCTGGTCATCGGCTCCGGGCCGATCGTCATCGGCCAGGCCTGCGAGTTCGACTACTCCGGCACCCAGGCGTGCCGGGTGCTGCGGTCCGAGGGCCTGCGGGTGTCGCTGGTGAACTCCAACCCGGCCACGATCATGACCGACCCGGAATTCGCCGACTCCACCTACGTCGAGCCGATCACCCCGGAATTCGTCGAGAAGGTCATCGCCAAGGAGCGCCCCGACGCCATCCTCGCGACCCTGGGCGGCCAGACCGCGCTCAACACCGCGGTGGCGCTGCACGAGAACGGTGTGCTGGAGAAGTACAACGTCGAATTGATCGGCGCCGACTTCGAGGCCATCCAGCGCGGTGAGGACCGGCAGAAGTTCAAGGACATCGTCGCCAAGGTCGGCGGCGAGTCGGCCCGCTCCAAGGTCTGCTACACCATGGACGAGGTGCGCGAAACCGTTGCCGAACTGGGCTTCCCGGTGGTCGTGCGGCCGTCGTTCACCATGGGTGGCCTGGGCTCGGGCATGGCCTACAACGACGAGGATCTCGACCGCATCGCCGGCGGCGGCCTGGCCGCCTCGCCCACCGCCAACGTCCTCATCGAGGAATCGATCCTCGGGTGGAAGGAATACGAACTCGAGCTGATGCGCGACGGCCGCGACAACGTGGTCATCGTCTGCTCGATCGAGAACGTGGACCCGATGGGCGTGCACACCGGCGATTCGGTGACCGTCGCCCCGGCCATGACCCTCACCGACCGCGAATATCAGAAGATGCGCGATCTGGGTATCGCGATTCTGCGCGAGGTCGGCGTCGACACCGGCGGCTGCAACATCCAGTTCGCGGTGGATCCGCGCGACGGACGCCTGATCGTCATCGAGATGAATCCGCGTGTCTCGCGCTCCTCCGCACTGGCCTCCAAGGCAACCGGTTTCCCGATCGCCAAGATCGCGGCGAAGCTGGCCATCGGCTACACGCTCGACGAGATCGTCAACGACATCACCAAGGAAACCCCGGCCTGTTTCGAGCCCACGCTCGACTACGTGGTCGTGAAGGCGCCGCGGTTCGCGTTCGAGAAGTTCCCGGGCGCCGACCCGACCCTCACCACCACCATGAAGTCGGTCGGTGAGGCGATGAGCCTGGGCCGCAACTTCTCCGAGGCGCTCGGCAAGGTGCTGCGCTCGCTGGAGACCAAGGCGGCCGGGTTCTGGACCCAGCCCGACGGCCGCTGGACCGACGTCGCCGAGATCCTCGACGACCTGCGCGTGCCGACCGAGGGCCGGCTCTACCAGGTGGAGCGGGCGCTGCGCCTGGGCGCGAGCGTCGAAGACGTCGCACAGGCCTCGGGCATCGACCCGTGGTTCGTCGCCGAGATCGCCGGACTCGTCGAGTTGCGCGCCGAGATCGCGCAGGCGCCGGTACTGGACGAGCCGCTGCTGCGCTACGCCAAGCACAACGGCCTGTCGGATCGCCAGATCTCCGCGCTGCGACCGGAACTGGCCGGCGAGAACGGGGTGCGCGAGCTGCGTCACCGCCTCGGCATCCGGCCGGTGTACAAGACGGTCGACACCTGTGCGGCCGAATTCGAGGCCAAGACGCCGTACCACTACTCGAGCTACGAACTCGATCCGGCCGCCGAGTCGGAGGTCGCGCCTCAGCCTGAGCGCGAGAAGGTGATCATCCTCGGCTCCGGGCCCAACCGCATCGGCCAGGGCATCGAATTCGACTACTCCTGCGTGCACGCCGCGCAGACGCTGTCGCAGGCCGGGTACGAGACCGTCATGGTCAACTGCAACCCCGAGACCGTGTCCACCGACTACGACACCGCCGACCGCCTGTACTTCGAGCCGCTGACCTTCGAGGACGTGCTCGAGGTGTACCACGCCGAATCGGAATCGGGCCGGGTGGCCGGAGTGATCGTGCAGCTCGGCGGCCAGACCCCGCTCGGTCTGGCGCAGCGGCTCACCGATGCCGGAGTGCCCGTGGTCGGCACCTCCGCGGCGGCGATCGACCTGGCCGAGGACCGCGGCGAATTCGGGCACGTGCTGGTCTCGGCCGGACTGCCCGCGCCGAAGTACGGCACGGCCACCACGTTCGAGCAGGCCAAGGAGATCGCGGCCGGAATCGGCTATCCGGTGCTGGTCCGCCCGTCCTACGTGCTGGGCGGGCGCGGTATGGAGATCGTCTACGACGAGGGCTCGCTCGAGGGCTACATCTCCCGCGCCACCGAACTCAGCCCCGAACATCCGGTGCTGGTCGACCGCTTCCTGGAAGACGCCATCGAGATCGATGTCGACGCGTTGTGCGACGGCGAGGAGGTCTACCTCGGCGGCGTGATGGAGCACATCGAGGAGGCCGGTATCCACTCCGGCGACTCGGCGTGCGCGCTGCCGCCGATCACCCTGGGCCGCAGCGATATCGAGGCGGTGCGCCGCTCGACCACCGCACTGGCCAAGGGCATCGGCGTCAAGGGCCTGCTGAATGTGCAGTACGCGCTCAAGGACGACGTGCTGTACGTGCTCGAGGCCAATCCGCGCGCCAGCCGGACCGTGCCGTTCGTCTCCAAGGCGACCGGCGTGCAGCTGGCCAAGGCCGCCGCGCGGGTGATGCTGGGGACGAGCATCGCCGAATTGCGCAAGGAGGGCATCCTGCCCGCCGAGGGCGACGGCGGTCACGCGCCGATGGACGCGCCGGTCGCGGTGAAGGAAGCGGTGCTGCCCTTCCACCGGTTCCGCCGTCCGGACGGCACCGGTATCGATTCGCTGCTGTCGCCGGAGATGAAGTCCACCGGCGAGGTGATGGGTATCGACGCCGATTTCGGTACCGCCTTCGCCAAGAGCCAGTCCGCGGCCTACGGTTCGCTGCCGGTCGCGGGCACGGTGTTCGTCTCGATCGCCAACCGCGACAAGCGGGCCATGGTGTTCCCGGTCAAGCGGCTGCACGATCTGGGCTTCCGGATCCTCGCCACCGACGGCACCGCGGAGATGTTGCGGCGCAACGGGATTCCGTGCGAGCGGGTGCGCAAGCAATCCGATCCGGTGCCCGCGTCGGCCAACGGCGATCCGATCGAACCCTCGATCGTCGATCAGATCAAGGACGGCGAGATCGACATCGTGTTCAACACGCCTTACGGTAACTCCGGGCCCCGCGTGGACGGCTACGAGATTCGTACCGCCGCGGTGGGCGCCAACATTCCGTGCATCACGACGGTTCAGGGTGCGGCTGCAGCCGTACAGGGCATCGAAGCAACCATCAACGGCGGTATCGGGGTGCGCTCGCTGCAGGAGCTGCACGCCGTATTGCGCGGCTAAGAGGAGAGATAACGGTGGGAGCCATCGGTTTCGGCGCGGGAGTCCGGCCCCCGGGGGCCGGACGGGCGACGACTCGGCGGATTCGGGGATTCGGTGCGGCGGAGGCCGCGCCACCCGGAGGCGGTGACATCCGCCGGATGCGCAACGTCGGCGGCTACAGCACGGTCGGTTTCCGGGCGATCCCGCCGATCGGCCGCAAGCCGGCGCCCGACGCCGAGGCCGAGGCCGAGGCGGACGCGCTGACCGATGCGGTGCTCGCCCGGGCGGACGAGGTGCTCGCCCAGGCCGACGAACTGCTCGCTTACGCCGGTGAGGAGGCATACGCCGAATCCGGGTCCGCCGGTGCGCAGACACCGCCCGCCCATACCGGGGACGAACTGGCGGGCGCCGGGGCGAGCCGGTGACGCCGTTCGGCCTGCGGCTGGCCGACGCGATGGGCCGGCTGGGCCCGTTGTGCGCCGGCATCGACCCCCACCCGCAGTTGCTGCGTGCCTGGGGGCTCAGCGAGGACGTCGAAGGCCTGAAACGGTTCTCCGACATCTGCGTCGAGGTGTTCGCGGGCCGGGTGGCGCTGGTGAAACCCCAGGTGGCGTTCTTCGAGGAGTACGGCTCCGGCGGCATCGTGGTGCTCGAGGACACCATCGCCGCGCTGCGTGCGGCCGGCACGCTGGTGCTGGCCGACGCCAAGCGCGGCGATATCGGCTCCACGATGGCCGCCTACGCGCGGGCCTGGCTGGGCGACGGTCCGCTGGCCAGTGATGCGGTGACGGTATCGCCGTACCTCGGCTTCGGTGCGCTGTCTCCCGCCCTCGATGCCGCGCGCTCGGCCGGTCGCGGCGTCTTCGTGCTGGCAGCCACCTCGAATCCGGAGGCGGCCCAGGTGCAACGCATCACCGCTGCCGACGGTCGCAGTGTCGCGCAGATCATGATCGACGAGGCCGCCGGCTGCAACGCCGGGGCGGAATTCGGATCGGTCGGCGTCGTGGTCGGCGCGACCCTCACCGAACCCGTCGACGTGAGCAAACTCAACGGTCCCGTCCTGATGCCCGGCGTCGGCGCGCAGGGCGGGGGAGCGGAATCGATCCGTGCGCTGATCCCGTCCGACCGGTTCGCGGCGGTGGTACCCAACGTATCCCGGGAACTGCTCGACACCGGGCCTTCAGTGGCGGCGATGCGCACCAAGATGCACAAGCTCGCCGACGAATTCGCCTTCCTGCAGGCCTGATTCATTCCGCCCGGGTTCGCGAGCCGTCGCACCCGGGCGGGATTCGCTCATGTCCACCACGCGCGTCGCGCGGGAGCCGGCTGCCTCTCGGAAGGCGACCGGTCTGTTTGCGTTTGCGGCCCGTTCGCGCGCATCCGTGCTCGTTCCCGGGTGGAAGTTACACGCGCGTGTTTTTCCGGCTCAGCGGCCCTTCCGGGGTGTCTTACGGCCCCGCCGCGCACATCGCCGACCGGTGCCGAGAGTGCTCGCCACGCCGCGCCACGCCGCGACACGCTGGGGAAAAATTCGCGACACGCGGAGAATTTTCAGAAAGTTCCAGGTCGCGCGATTACGGGTCGGTTACGGTCGCATCCGGCCGGACTCGAATCCGGCGGGGAAGCCGTCGGAATCGGGATATGCCCAGGTCACCGGCATGGTGAAGAAAATCTCCGGACCGGTGCCACGACGTGGCGCAATCAGCCGCGCGACCTGCCCGGTAACGGGCTCGAATGCCCGAATCGGGCGCTGACCTGGGGGGTGGGTTCGCAATCGGCGCGCCGCGTGGGTACGGTCGCTGAGACCACCGGGTTACCGGAGGTAGATCTAGCAATGAACGATGAGACGGAGGAACCGTGGCCCTTCCCCAGCTGACTGACGAGCAGCGCGCCGCTGCTTTGGAGAAGGCGGCTGCCGCTCGCCGCGCTCGGGCAGAGCTCAAGGAGCGCTTGAAGCGTGGCGGCACTGACCTGAAGACGGTCCTGAAGGACGCCGAGACCGACGAGGTCCTCGGCAAGATGAAGGTATCCGCGCTGCTGGAGGCCCTGCCCAAGGTCGGCAAGGTCAAGGCGGCCGAGATCATGAGCGAGCTGGAGATCGCGCCGACCCGCCGCCTGCGGGGCCTGGGCGACCGGCAGCGCAAGGCGCTGCTGGCGAAGTTCGACTTCGAAGCCTGATCCGAGGGTGGTCGAACACACTCAGAAGGGTCGGCTGGTAGTACTGGTCGGCCCCTCGGCCGTCGGCAAGTCCACCGTGGTCCGTTGCGTCCGGGAACGGCTGCCGGAACTGGTGTTCAGTGTGTCGGCCACCACCCGGGCCCCCCGGCCCGGGGAGGTCGACGGCCGCGACTACCGGTTCGTGACCCGCGCCGACTTCGACGCCATGATCGAAGAAGGCGAACTACTCGAATGGGCCGACATTCACGGCGGCCTGCAACGGTCGGGAACCCCGGCCGCACCGGTGAAGGCGGCACTGGCCGCCGGGAAACCGGTCCTGGTGGAGGTGGACCTCGCCGGCGCCCGCTCGGTCCGAGCGGCGATGCCCGAGGCGCTGCTGGTCTTTCTGGCCCCGCCCAGCTGGGAGGAACTCGTGGCCCGGCTGACCGGCCGCGGCACCGAATCACCCGAGGTGATCGAGCGCCGGCTCGCCACCGCGAAGACCGAACTCGCCGCCTGTGACGAGTTCGACATCGTGATCGTGAACGACGACGTGACCACTGCCTGTGAGCAGTTGGTATCGTTGTTCGTTAGCACAAATTCGAGATGACCGCGGGCGATCCGCGAACTCCTCTCGAACAGCAACTCCCCATCGACCCGCAGGAGCCTCCCTAGTGAGCGACACCAAGACCGTGCCCGCCTACGACACCCCGGTCGGCCTCACCAACCCGCCGATCGACGAGTTGCTCGAGCGCACGTCGTCCAAGTACGCGCTGGTCATCTACGCGGCCAAGCGGGCGCGTCAGATCAACGACTACTACAACCAGCTCGGCGACGGCATCCTCGAGTACGTGGGTCCGCTGGTCGAGCCGGGCCTGCAGGAGAAGCCGCTCTCGGTCGCCATGCGCGAGATCCACTCCGACCTGCTCGAACACACCGAGGGCGAGTGACCCTGCGGTCGTAACCCGCTGTCTCTCCACCGGACCGAAGAGGCTTGATTCAGATGCGAATCGTTGTCGGCGTGGGCGGCGGGATCGCCGCCTACAAGGCGTGCTCGCTGGTGCGCAAGTTCACCGAGACCGGGCACCACGTCCGAGTCATTCCCACCGAGTCCGCGCTGCAGTTCGTCGGTAAGGCCACCTTCGAGGCACTGTCGGGCAATCCGGTGCAGACCGGGGTGTTCGCCGACGTGCCCGAGGTGCCGCATGTGCGCATCGGCCAGGAGGCCGATCTGGTGGTCATCGCCCCGGCCACCGCCGATCTGATGGCGCGCGCCGCCTCCGGCCGCGCCGACGATCTGCTCACCGCCACACTGCTCACCGCCCGATGTCCGGTGCTGTTCGCTCCCGCGATGCATACCGAGATGTGGGAGCATCCAGCCACGATCGCGAATGTCGCCACGCTGCGCGCCCACGGATCGACCGTGATGGAACCGGCCTCCGGGCGCCTCACCGGCGCCGACACCGGTCCGGGCCGGCTGCCCGAGCCGGAGGAGATCTTCGCGCTGGCCTCGCTGCTGCTCGAGCGCTCCGACGCGCTGCCGCGCGATCTGGAGGGCCGCCGCGTCGTCGTCTCCGCCGGTGGCACGCGCGAACCGCTGGATCCGGTCCGGTTCCTCGGCAACCGTAGTTCCGGCAAACAGGGCTATGCGATGGCCCGCGTGGCCGCTCAGCGCGGCGCCCAGGTCACCCTGATCGCCGGCAACACCATCGGCCTGGAGCCGCCCGCCGCGGTCGAGGTCGTGCACGTGACGACCGCCGAGCAGATGGGCACGGCCGTCGACAAGCACTCCGTGGGCGCCGACGCGGTCATCATGGCCGCCGCGGTCGCCGATTTCCGGCCGGTCAACGTGGCCGCCGCGAAAATCAAAAAGGGTGCGCACGAGCCGAATTCGATCGAACTGACCAAGAATCGCGACATCCTGGCCGGACTGGTGCAGGCGCGCCGCGACGGGCAGCTCGGCGGCCTGGCGATCGTCGGTTTCGCCGCCGAGACCGGCGACGAACACGGCGACGTCCTGACCCACGCGCGGGCGAAACTGGCTCGTAAGGGTTGTGACCTGTTGGTGGTCAATGCCGTCGGCGAGGGTAAGGCGTTCGAAGTCGACAACAACGACGGCTGGCTGCTCGGCGCCGACGGCACCGAACAGTCGCTCGATCACGGTTCCAAGGCGCTGCTCGCCAGCCGGGTGCTCGATGCGCTGGGCCCACTGTTGCGTTGAGCCCCAAATGATTCGGCCGCGCCGCCGTGGTGGCGACGCGGTCCGCACAGTCGTGGCGGCCGCCGCGGAGGCCCGAACGCCGGTGCTCCGCCCGGCCGTGGCAAGTTTGGAATAGTCTGAGGTAAAGGGTTGTGCGGTGACGCGATGCCGCTACTGTCGCATCCCGACATGAGAAACCCGTTGAGGGAGAGGGAACAACTGTGCGCACGTCCGGTAGCCGGCTATTCACGAGTGAGTCCGTCACAGAGGGTCACCCGGACAAGATCTGTGACGCGATCAGCGATTCCATCCTCGACGCGCTGCTCACCGAGGACCCGCACAGCCGGGTGGCGGTCGAGACCCTGGTGACCACCGGTCAGGTGCACGTCGCCGGTGAGGTCACCACCGAGGCCTATGCCGATATTCCGACCATCGTGCGCGAGAAGGTGCTCGAGATCGGTTACGACTCGTCGGCGAAGGGCTTCGACGGCGCCTCCTGCGGCGTGAACGTCGCCATCGGCGCGCAGTCGCCCGATATCGCCCAGGGTGTCGACCACTCGCACGAGGCGCGTGTCGGCGGCTCCGACGACGAGATCGAACGCCAGGGCGCCGGTGACCAGGGCCTGATGTTCGGGTACGCCACCAAGGAGACCCCCGAGCTGATGCCGCTGCCGATCGCGCTGGCGCACCGGCTCTCGCGGCGGCTGACCGAGGTCCGCAAGTCCGGCGTGCTGCCCTATCTGCGCCCGGACGGCAAGACCCAGGTCACCATCGAATACGAGGGCGACCGTCCGGTCCGGCTGGACACGGTCGTGCTCTCGACCCAGCACGCGGCGGATATCGACCTGGACAACCTGCTCGCGCCCGATATCCGCGAGAAGGTCGTCGACGCGGTCCTGGCCGATCTGGAACTGCCCAACCCGCTCGACACCTCCGATATCCGGCTGCTGGTCAACCCCACCGGCAAGTTCGTCCTCGGCGGACCGATGGGCGATGCCGGCCTGACCGGGCGCAAGATCATCGTCGACACCTACGGCGGTATGGCCCGTCACGGTGGTGGCGCCTTCTCCGGTAAGGATCCGTCGAAGGTGGACCGCTCGGCGGCCTACGCCATGCGCTGGGTGGCCAAGAACGTCGTCGCCGCCGGCCTGTCCGACCGGGTCGAGGTCCAGGTGGCCTATGCGATCGGCAAGGCCGCCCCGGTGGGCCTGTTCGTCGAGACCTTCGGCACCGAGCAGGTCGGCCCGGCGCAGATCTCGAAGGCGATCAGCGAGGTCTTCGACCTGCGCCCGGGTGCGATCATCCGTGATCTGGATCTGCTGCGGCCGATCTACGCGCCGACCGCCGCCTACGGCCACTTCGGCCGCACCGACATCGACCTGCCGTGGGAGCGCACAGACCGCGCCGACAAACTGCGCGCGGCCGCCGGTCTCTGACCGGGTCCGCGCCTGCCGTGGCTGAAGCGGTAGCACCGACGGCGCCCTCCGTCGGAACGGA
>NZ_LZMK01000319.1:0-59999 GCF_001665865.1 Nocardia sp. 852002-20019_SCH5090214
GGCGCGTTCGGTTAGTCGAGTTGCGCGTTCAGGGTCGGTGCCAGCTACCGCCTCGGTGATTCCGATGAGTGAAGAACCTTGCCAATGCGGGTCAGTGATGGTGTCCGTGATTGCTTCAGCGCGTTCGGGATCGGTCTGGGCCACCACTGCGACGATTCTGCCGAGTACCGCGGCTTGTTGGTGGGGGTCGGTGATGGTGTAGGCGAGGGTTTCGGCGCGTTCGGTGAGTCGGGTCGCGCGTCTGGGATCGGTCGCGGCCACCTCCCGGGCGATTGCAGCGAGCGCATCGCCCCTCTGACGTGGAGTGGAGTAGGAGTGAGCTAGGTCTTCTGCGCGGTCATATTGACCAAGAAGCGCCATCACGATCAGCAACCGGGTCGGAATGTTGTCGTTGCGACTGTGGAGGCGATCGCGATAGCGAGCCAGGCGTGCGGTGCTGAGGAGGTCAGGGTCGGGTTGGTTGCAGATATGTTGTTGTACCGTGCGGATCTCACTCAATGCGGTGGCATCGCCCCCTGTGCGCATACGCATCCGACTGTGACGAGCTGTATCGAGCGCCGCCGCGACCATCCGGGTCAAATCGTGGTGTCTGTCTAGGACTGAGAAGTAGCGGCGCAATAGGAAGTCGGGAGTGTCGGTCGGCCATGCCTGGTCTCGGTAGTGGTCGGCCCAGGCGTGGAGCCGGCTCATACCCGCGGTGAGGTGTCGCGTGCCGAGTCGTTCCTCAGCGGTGCGTTGCAGCGTTTCGTGGGCCAGCACGTACACCGGGTCACTGTGTCCGCCAGACCGCGGCGATGCCGTCGTCGTGCGGGTACGGAAACTGCGGCCGGCCACCGCGCGCAGTAGGCCGTCGATCTCGTAGGGCGCCATGCCGGAGAGTTCGGTGAGTTCGGATGCAGTGAGGCCATTGGCGGCGGTGATCAGCGTGAGCAGGTCACGGTGCTGGTCGGGTCCACCAAGCAACGCATCGAGTTCGGCGACAGCTTTGGCTTGGACGTCCGCGGCGAATGGTGATGAGGTGAGCGGATAAGGCTCGGTAGCTGTCAGCGGGTGACCATGCGGGATGGGCAGGGCGGGGCCGTGACGGCTGGCTACGACGACCCGCAGATTGGGCTCCGGCCTTGTCGGCAGCAGCGTGACGATCGGTGGTGTACCGGTGTCCTCGTCCAATCCGTCGACCACGAGCACCAACCGTCGTCCGGCTTCAGCTTCGCGGCGTGCGGCGAGGGTGAGGAGTTCGTTGCGCAGCCCGTCGCGATTGATCGTGGCGGCGGCGATGAGGGATCGTTGGTCCGGCAGCAGAACGGCGAGTTGATCCAGGACAGCAGCGGTGAACGCGTTGTGGTCGTTCTGATCGGCGAGGCGGTCGGTGATGAAGAACCCGATCGCCGTTATGTCGGCTGGAGGGAACAGCGTGAACCACGACAACAAAGCCGATTTACCCGCCCACGGCTCGGCCCTGATCCACATATACGGTTGCTCTCCGCGGCAGAAATCGACCACATCATCGAGTTCGTCCTGCCGATCTCGCAGTCCATCGACCGGGGCGAGGAACTCGCGCACCTGAGACACATACAGCGACCTGCCGGTGAGCAGCGCCCCGTTCGACACAACGCCGATCTCGTAACGGTTGTCTGTGTGATGAATCGACAGATCCCGCCCGGCTTTCACCCGGTCGAAGTCGTAGATCGGCGCGACGGGCCGTCGAGCCTGGTCGTTCATGGGTGTGTGGGATTATCAACGCCGGTGCGGATGTCCTCGAAGGACATGTCACCGCCGGAACGTACCCTGGCTGCTCTGATCCCCGTGCCCGTCGAGCGGACTCCTTTGACCCGTAGCCCCCTTTCGGTTTTCACGTTCCGCAGATCGACACCGATCGCCAGCTCCCGGTCGGTGGAGGGTGCATGCTGGACCCACAGCGAAACTGCGAACACACCCACGGTCAGCGCGACGACGGCGACCCATGCCCAGACCGAGTGATTCGCGCCGGTTGCATAGTTCACCGCCACCGCCAGCCCCGTGGCCAGCACTGCCGTCGCGGCAGTGGGCATCACCACCCGCAACAATGTCTGTCCTGAAGTCACACAACCTCCCGCCCAAAGTAGTGAGATCGATCCTCACAGCTCCACGCCGAGAAAGCCAGCCAGCATCACCGACGCCGACCATCAAGGCTCGGCTGAATTTCCCGCTTGAGCGGCAGACTCCGACAGCTTTCCAGAGACGACCGCCCGAAATGGTCGACGCCGCAGGTGATTCGATACCCAGGCGCAACGTCCCGATGCGCCGACGCGGCCTGTCCCCGACCAGACCGGCGAGGCGATCCACTTCTACTGTCTCGGTTGGACACTGACACAAGTCGGAAAACACGGGGCAGTCCCCACTTCGCCGTCGACCTAACCACCCATTAGCAGTCGTTCGACTGCGGCCAAACGCGGTCCCGGGCCGGTCGGGCATTGCAGACCGGCGGCCAGCCGATGCCCAGAAACCCCGCACTATCCAGGCTGGTGTGCTGCCAACGGTTGCAGGAGGGCGCAAACCGCCTGTGCCGCAGTTCGGTTCAGGTTGCACGCAGGAGAATGTGGCACGCCTACGCTGACACCAAATACGCCTGCGAAGGCCGTGCGCAGGCATGCCCGGCCGATTCCGTCGCTGTTACTCGCTGGCGTGTTCCCGCGTGCCCTCGATCACCGCGTCCACACAGCACTGCAGCACTATCATGTCGAGTGCAACAACCTGATCTAGATCGACTTCCACCGCGTTGTCCATCGTCGTGTACACCATGATGCCTGCCCAAAACCGCTTAATGGCCTTCAAGATCTCCACTGCCTCGACGAACAGATCGGTATCTAGCCGCTCCTCCGGATCGACGATGTACTTGATGAGCTCGTGGGTGACCGCGTGCCGATGGGTATAGATATCGTCCAACCGGTCCGCCTGCGCCATGGTGATGGCTTCGGACTCGACCAGCCAGAGCAGCGAGGCCCGAAACTTGTTCTTCGGTGCTAGATCCAGCACGTTGCGGCGGTAGGCGTCCTCGTTGACGATGCTGCGGCCGGAGTCATCGCAGCCCACACTGTAGAATTCTCGAACCTCGTCGAGCACAACCAGTTTCAGCCGCTCATGAAGCATCTGGAGCAGGCCGGCGAACATCAAGGCGAAACGGATGTTCTCTGGTCGCAGCTTGGCTTCGAGTGCCCGCTTATATCCCTCCGGATCGTCAGCAAATCCCACTGACTCAGTGTGCCGAAGCTGGCGGTGATCGGCATCAGAATTTGGTGGCGGCCATTGCCGCCGAGCCCATGGATCAGCTACGGCAGATCATCGCCGCCGGGAGAGAGTGCCTTTCGCACTCAATCAATACTGAGCCGAAGCGAAACTCCGGCAGCGCGGCATCCCTACCCGCGACACCTCCGGACGTCCACGCTCATGAAGCGGGGCAGGATCGACGGACGGGAACGGACGTCGTTGTCGCAGGATCGCATCGTCGGCGGGGCACTGTGAACATGGGAACGGGGATGACCTGCAATTTCCTGTAGGACGGTTGGTCATCGAAGCTGATTACCAGCTGTGAATCGGGTAGATCCCGCTGGTATGGGATCCATATTTTGTCTTGCGTCAAGTTTTTGGCGTTGTTTGCCGTGGTGGATGTTGCGGGTGCGTTATCGGGTGGTGGGGATGATGAGGATGTCGCAGGGGGTGTGGCGGGCGAGTTTGATGGCGGGGGTGTCGAGGATGTGGCTGGTGGCGCGGTCGGCCCATGTGTGTGGTGTGGGTTGGGTGACGACGATGAGGTCGGCGTGTTGGGTGGTGGCTAGTTGTAGGAGTGAGTGTTGGGCTGGTTCGGGGAGGAGGTGGGTTTCGATGTGGGGTGCGCCGTGGGCGCGGGCGTGGTCTGTGGCGGTGCGCAGGATGGTGTCGGTGGGGGTGGTGCCGCGGAGTTGGTAGTCGTCGGGGCGAAGGCGGTCGAGGTCGTCGGTGAGGGTGTGCAGGTCGAGTGGGTGGTGTACGCAGGTGATCAGGAGGCGGGCGCGGCTGGCGTGGGCGAGGTCGGCGGCGTGGTCGACGGCTCGGTAGTCGCGGTCTGCGGGGTCGGTGTCGACGATGATGGTGCGTATCGGGCGGGCGGTGGGTGTGGTGTGTGGGGGGTTTTCGGGTGTGGGATGTGGGTGGCGGTGGCCGGTGAGTGTGTGGAGCCAGCGTGGGATTCGGGTGTGGTGGTGGGTGGTCATGGCTGGTCCTCGGGGTCGGGCTGGTAGGAGGGGCCGGGTGCGGTGAGGGCGAGGGCGGCTCCGGCGGCGGCGATGCCGGCCAGGGCGAGGGTGGCGTGGTGGGTGCCGGACAGGAACGCGTCGCGGGCGAAGTCGGCGAGAGGCTGGGCGACGGGTCCGGCTTTGTCGGCCACGGCCAGTGCGGCGGCCAGGGAGTCGGAGACGGGTCCGCGTGCTGGTGGGGGCAGGTGTGTGAGGGCGGGTTGGATGCGGTGGTGGTATCCGGCGGCCAGGACGCTTCCGGCGACGGCGATGCCGATCGCGGCACCGATTTCGCGGGCGGCGTCGTTGACCGCGGCGGCGATGCCGTGTTTGGCGCGGGGTGTGTCGGCGACGATGGCGGCGGTGGCCGGTGCCGCGCACAGGCCGAGTCCGGCGCTCATGATCAGCACGGGGCCGAGGAGGTAGAGGTAGGTGGTGTGGGTGTCGATGCGTGAGAGCCACACCAGTCCGGCGGCGATGACGCTCATGCCGGTGGCGGTCATGATTTTGAGTCCGGCTCGTTCGCACAGCCAGGGCGCGATGAGGGAGATGCCGACCAGGGGCCCGGCCATGGGGGCCAGCGCGAGCGCCGATTGCAGAGGGCTGTAGTCGAGGATGAGCTGGAAATATTGCACGATCAGGTAGAACAGGCCGAAGGTGACCAGGAACTGCAACGCCAGCGACACCGCTCCGGCGGCGAATCCACGGCGGACGAGCAGCCGGATCGGTAGCAGTGGGTGGGGCACGCGGGATTCGGTGAGCACGAACACCACGGTCGCGGCGAGCGCGACGGCGAGTGTGGTGAGCACCAGTGGTGAGGTCCAGCCGTGTTCGGGGGCTGCGGTGACAGCGACGACGAACACCCCGACCGCCGTAGCCGAGGACATCGCTCCGGCGACATCGACCGGTGGCCGGTCCCGGTCGCGGGATTCGGTGAGGGTGAGCGCGGCGACGACCAGGATGGTGGCGGCGGCGGTGAGTGCGACGAACACCGCCCGCCACGAGAACACCTGTAGTAGCAGGCCGGATCCGAGCAGGCCGATCACGCCGCCGGATCCGGCGACTCCGGCCCACACTCCGACCGCGCGGCCCTGTTTGTCGGCGGGAAATCCGGCGGTCAGGATCGACAGGGTCGAGGGCATCACCAGTGCCGCGCCCACCCCCGCGACCGCGCGGGCAGCGATCACCCAGGCCGGGCGGTCGGCGAACAGCGGGATGGCGGACCCGGCGGCGAAGATGACGAGCCCGGCCACCAGCACGATCCGGCGCCCGTAGCGGTCACCGACCGCGCCCCCGGACAGCACCAGGCACGCCAGTGCCAGCGTGTAGGCGTCGACCACCCACGTCAGCTGTGCTTGGGTGGCGCCGGTGGACTCCGCGATCTGCGGCAGCGCCCCGTACAGGGCGGCCATCGACGCGATCACCAACGCCACCGACACACACGACACCACCAGCGTCCACCGCTGCGCACCCGACAAGCGAGCGGGGACGGGTATCGAATCGGTCTGCGGGACAGCCACCAAACCTCCCAAGAAACGCTAACGACATTATCGTTTCGGTGATGTCGTTAGCGTAACCCCGCCCGAGGCGTGAACACCAGGGTTTGCCGGTCGGGCACAATGAGGTGTGTGAGTTCCACCCCCGCCCTCAGCGACGACGAGGCCGGTCAGCGGGTCGATCCGCGCCGGGCCCGTTCCCGCGAACGGCTCCTGGACGCGGCGACCCGGCTGCTGGCCACCGGCGGAATCCACGCGGTCACCGTGGACGCGGTCACCAAAGCCTCCAAAGTCGCCGCGACCACCCTGTACCGCAACTTCGGCAACAGCGCCGGACTGCTCGCCGCCGCGTTCGAACGCCTCCTGCCCCAGGTCGAACCGCCCACCGGCACCGGCAGCCTGCGCGAGCAACTCACCGACCTGCTCACCCGCCAAGCCACCCTCATCGACCACACCCCGATCCACCTCACCGCCCTGGTCTGGCTCGGCCTGGGCCCCACCGAACCCACCGATCCTGTCGCTCCCATCGATCCCATCGATGCGGGCGACCCAGGCCGCGGTGACGGAGAATTGCACTCGCTACGCGCCCAGGTCATCGACCGCTACCGCCAGCCGTTCGACCAACTGCTCACCAGCCCCGCCGCCCGCGCCGAACTCGGCGAGCTGGACCCCACCTACGCCATCACCCAACTCGTCGGCCCCCTGGTCTTCACCCGCCTCACCGGCATTCACCCCATCACCCCCGCCTACTGCCACCACCTCATCAACGACTTCCTCACCGCCCACACCCCACCCCGACCCAGCCACCAGCGGTAAGCCACCCGCCCGACAACACCGGACCTGGCTTGGGGCTGCTGCACGGATAGGTGACAACCGAGATGGCTTGCCGAGGGGCGGGCTTGAGAGGATGTCACTGTGCCGAAGCCGTATCCGAAGGAGTTCCGCGACGATGTGGTCCGGGTTGCCCGCAACCGCGATGACGGAGTCACGCTGGATCACCGGGGTTCCGCAGAATTCGGAGTGCCTGGAGTCGCGTTTTAGGGCCTGAACTGGGGTGACATGGGGATTGCGCCCGGGGAGCGTGTCTCTAGGCGCGGGTATCGGTGCTGGTCAGCGGGTTGGGGTGAGTTCGATGATCTGCTTGGGTGTGGCGGCGCCGAGTCGGGTGAGGAGGTCGCGTTGGGGCTTGGTCAGCTCGGTGAGGCGGCGGAACGTGCCAGCGGGGCCGGTGAAGGTGCCGATATGGAGGCGGTCGAGTTCCCGGCGGATCGTGGGCCAGGTGGTGCCGGTGCGGGTTTCGGCGATGCGGGCCAGTAGCAACGCCAGCCAGCACAGCAGCATGTGGGCGCGGATGCGTTCCTCGAGGCGGTGATAGACCGGCCGCAGATCCAGCACGCTCTTCATGTCGCGCCAGCCGCGTTCGACCTCGAGGAGTTGCTTGTAGCCGATGGCGATGTCCTCGCTGGACAGGTTGGGATCCGAGCTGCGGAGCAGGTATTTTCCGTCGAAGTTGGCTTCGGCCTTGATTTTCGCGGCATCGACGCGCAGTTTCCCTCCGGCGGTGACACGCAGGAACCGGTTCAGCCCGGGCTTGCCGGCGATCTTGCCGCGCAGCTCACCGCGCTTGAAATCGCTCAAAGCGTCGGAGCCGTCGATCATTTCGCGCAGCGCGGCCACGAGCTGTTCGCGGGTGGCGGCGTCGCGTTCGGCCGCGTCGGGGTTGAAGCAGATCACGAACCGCTCTTGTTCGCTGACCCGGACTTCCTTCACGCGCATGTTCTCCGCGACGTCGAGGTAGCGGCCTTGTCGCGACATCGCGGCTTTCACCTCCACCGATCCGGACCGCAGTTTCTCCCCGATGATGTAGTGGTGGTCGCCCCGGCGCAGGTAACGGCGGTTTTCCGCGGACGAGAACCCCCGGTCGGTGACCCAGATGATCTTCGACAGTGTCCAGTCCCGCATATCGTCTTTCACCTGCCGGATCAGTGTCTGATCCGAGGCATTGCCCGGCCAGCACCAGCAGCGCACCGGGATCCCGTCGCGGGTGACCGCCATCCCGATCACGATCTGCGGCAAGTCATCTCGTGAATCCTTCGACTTGCCCCAGGTCCGGAACCCGACGGCGTCACTGCCGGCCTCGTCGGTGCCGGGGCCGGTAACCGGGTTGCCCTTGCCGTCACGCACGATCGGATCGTCGGCGTCTTCGGTCTCGAAATACGTTGAGGTGGTGTCGAAGAACAGCAGATCCACCTCGAGATTGAGCAGCGTCGCGATCCGGTCGAACACCTGGTGTTCGAGGTCGTCTTTCACATCATGGAGCCAGTCCATCGCCCGATAGTAGGCGTCATCGGTAACCTCGCCCAGCGCATCGATGTGCACGTCGGCGCTGATCCATTCCGCGGCAGCCAGTTTCGACGACGGTGACAGCGCCCGGTTGGCGACCAGGGCGAACAGGACCCGCTCGATCGCCGAAACATCACGGCGGCGGCCACGTTTGGGCTGGCCCAGGCCCGCGATGATGGCATCTATGCCCAGCCACCGCCATAGATGATCGAGCGCGTACGCCCCACCGAACGGCCTGGAGGACACGAACGCCAACCCTTCTCCAGCCGCGCCCGCGGCCAGAGCATCGGCGGGATCGAGCAGCCGCGACAGCGACGCGACCAGCCGTTTTATCGCGTCCCGGTCCAACTCGTCCTCGCGACCGAAGGTGAACAGCACTCTCGGTGTCGCCCGGCCCTTGATCGGGTCCCACTCGCTGTGGGCCAGATGCAGATACCTGACCGTGCCGGACTTGTTGTCCCGCTTGGTCGTCTTCACGTACACGACTCCAGACCATACGACGAACCACCAGGATATCGGGCTGAAATCAGAAAATCGCGTCTCTAGGTGATTTCAGCCCGAAACCCCAGCCCCAGACCCGCGACCTGCGGATTCACACCCGAAATCCTTCCAGAACCCCTGAATTCTGCGGAACCCGGGCTGTTCCGGCTGGCCGAGGCCGCCGTCGATCATCCGGACGGCATCGTGCGTGACGTGGTGTATCCGGTGGTCGGGGAGAAGACGCTGCGGGAGCTGGTGAAAGAGGCGAAGGCCAACGATCAGGCGTTCGCGGCTCGGGTGCGCACGGTGTTGCGTAGCTCGTACTCGAACCATTATCGGCGAATGCTGCCGGCATTGTTGGCGGCGTTGGAATTTCGGTGCAACAACACCGCGTACCGGCCGGTTATGGTGGCGGTGGAGTTATTGCAGCGGTACGCCGGCATCGACGGCAAGGTCCGCTTCTATGACAGCCACGCTCTGGCCCCGCTCGATGGTATTGTGCCCAAGGCGTGGCGGGAGGCGGTGGTCGATGAGAAGGGCCGTATCGAGCGCATCGCGTACGAGTTGTGTGTGCTGGTCGCGTTGCGGGATGCGATTCGCCGCCGGGAGATCTACGTCGACGGCGGTAACCGGTGGCGCAATCCCGAAGACGATCTGCCCGGCGATTTCGACACCGCTCGCGAGGTGCATTACGCCGCGATCCGTCAGCCCCTGGATCCGACGCAGTTCATCGCCGGACTGCAGAGCGGATGAGCAAGGCCCTCAACAGGCTCGATCGGGGCCTGACTGAGGGAACCACGGGTGGGGTTCGGTTGACGCGGCGCCGTGGTGAGCAGTGGATCAGCGTGCCGAAGCTGGAAAAGCAGCCGGAGCCGGAGAACCTGGAGAAGATCAAGGCCGAGGTCGCTCGTCGCTGGGGCACCCTGGACCTGCTGGATGTGCTCAAGGACGCCGATTTCCTGACCGACTTCACCGCCGAGTTCACCTCGGTGGCGTCACGGGAGGTCATCGACCGCGACACCCTGCGTAAACGGCTGCTGCTGGATCTGTTCGCGCTGGGGACGAACATGGGGATCCGGGCGATCGTGAACACCGGTGAGCAGGAGGAGTCCGAGGCGGCGTTGCGGCATGTGCGCAGGCACTTCATCACCCGTGACAACCTGCGGCGCGCGACGACGAAGCTGGTGAACGCGACCTTCGCGGCGCGGGATCCGAACTGGTGGGGTTCGGGCACTTCGTGCGCGAGTGATTCGAAGAAGTTCGGGTCGTGGGAGTCGAACTTCATGACCCAGTATCACCAGCGGTACGGCGGGTACGGGGTGATGATCTACTGGCACGTCGAGCGCCGCAACGTGTGCATCTACTCCCAGCTCAAGTCCTGTTCGAGCTCGGAGGTGGCGGCGATGATCGAGGGATTGCTGCGGCACTGCACCGACGCGGAGATCGCCGCGAACTACGTCGACACGCACGGTGCGTCGGTCGTGGGGTTCGCGTTCACCGAACTGCTGGGATTCAAGCTGCTGCCCAGGATGAAGAACATCGGGTCGATCCGGTTGTACCGGCCCGACGACGCGGGCGTCTACGGTGAGCTGGGACCGGTGCTGACCCGACCGATCCGGTGGGATCTCATCGCCCAGCAGTACGACCAGATGGTCAAATACGCCACCGCCCTACGGCTCGGGACCGCCGAGAGTGAGTCGATCCTGCGGCGGTTCACCCGCGGAGGCCCGAAACACCCCACCTACCAGGCCCTCGAGGAACTGGGCAGAGCGGTGCGCACAATCTTCGCCTGCGAGTATTTGGCATCAGAAGAACTCAGGAGAGAGATCAACTCCGGGTTGCAGGTGGTGGAGAACTGGAACTCCGCCAACGCAGTTGTCTTCTACGGCAAGGACTCCCAGCTCACCGGTGCCGACCGCGAGCACGCCGAGGTGTCGATGCTCGCGTTGCACCTACTGCAATCGGCGCTGGTGCACGTCAATACCTTGCTGCTACAAGCGGTATTGGAGGATCCGGAGTTCCACGATCTGGTCGGCGACACCGAGCGGCGGGCGCTCTCGCCGCTGTTCTGGTCCAACATCAACCCCTACGGCCGGTTCCGGCTCGACATGAACACCCGCCTGGACCTGTCCCGTGAGCGTGTAGCCGGATGATGGACCACTCGGCTCAGGTGTGCGGGCCGGTTGCCGGTGCGGGGCGCAGGACTTCGCCGGAGAGTTCGGCGACGACTGCGCGCAGGCGGGTCAGCTCGCCGAGTCCGGCCGCAGTGGCGGTGTAGACGCGGCGGACGCGGCCGTCGACGACGTGCTCGGTCGAGGTGAGCAGTCCGGCGTTCTCGAGCCGGTGCAGCAGCGGGTAGAGGGTGCCCGGTGAGATGGGGTAGCCGTGGTGGGCCAGTTCTTCGGCCATCCACGCCCCGTAGACCTCTTGTTCGGCGGCGTGGTGCAGCACGTGCACCGGTACCGCGCCGCGCAGCAACTCCCGCACCAGATCCATATCGACACACGATATCGTATTACAAGAAAAGCCAGCTAGACCGACGTTCTTCTCGGGGATCGCGTGAGGTTGCCGGCCCCCGAATCGTGCCGGGGACGCGGAATCGTTCATCGGCGGTTCGTGTATTGGTTCCCGATTACATCGAGTGCCTGGCAGCGCCTGGCGATATCGTCTGGCGATGTCGGAGGACGATAGATCTGCGAGGCTGTTGTGGCCGAGGGAAGCGACGCGCCGTTGCGTGAGCTCGAGCAGGCTTTGCGCATCCTTATCAACCGATTGGGCGCGCGTGTTCCCGAGGCCAGCCCGGCCCGGATCTCGCGGGCCTGGTACATCAGGTGCATGGCAGCTTGAACGCGACCGCTCGCGTGGATGCGCATCTGATCGCGTTGACCGAGCGCAGGGTCCTCGAGATCCTGCGCGGCCGTCAGCCGGTGGGGTGAGCGGGGGTGGTATCGGACCGGTCCTCTCCGACAGTGGGCCTGCTACCCCAGGCGCGGTGTCGGGTGGCTGCTGGTGGGTGGGACGGGTCAGCAGCGGGCGCGAGTCAGGCGGTGTCGCACACCGTAGGCGATAGCGCCCAGGGCGAGCACGGCTGCACCGGAGAGCACCGAGGTGAGCGGCAGGGCAAAGGCCAGCACGACACATCCGAGGCTGCCCAGGACGGGCAGGATACGCGGGGGCCGTCCTTCTTCGGAAGTCAGAGTCCAGGCGGCGGCGTTGGCGATGGCGTAGTAGACCAGCACGCCGAAGGAGGAGAAGCCGATCGCGCCCCGCACATCGAGGGTGGCGACCAGGACGATCACGACGACACCGACAGCGATCTCCGCGTGATGGGGCACATCGAAGCGCGGATGCACCGCTGCCAGTTGAGGCGGCAGATGCCGGTCACGGGCCATGGCGAAGGTCGTGCGCGAGACGCCGAGGATCAGTGCCAGCAGTGATCCGAGTGCCGCGACCGCCGCGCCGACCCGCACGACCGGCACCAGGGCGGGCGCACCGGCCGCGCGCGCGGTGTCGGCCAAAGGTGCTGCGGCGGTGCCCAATCCATGCGGGCCGAGCACGGCCAGCGTGGCGATGGCGACCAGGGCGTACACGACCAGCGTGATGCCCAGGGCGAGCGGAATCGCGCGGGGGATGGTGCGGGCCGGATCCCGGACTTCCTCCCCCAGGGTCGCGATGCGCGCGTACCCGGCGAAGGCGAAGAACAACAGTCCGGCCGCCTGCAAGACACCGCGCACCGAGGCATCCGAACCGATCGCCAGATGCCCGGGCGCGGCGGCGGAGGAGGTGAGCGCGGCGACCACGACGGCGGCCAGCACGGCCAGCACGACCGCGACGATGACCCGGGTCAGCAGCGCCGATTTCTGCACGCCACGGTAGTTGACCACGGTCAGCGCCACCACCGCGGCGACCGCGACCGCATGGGCCTGTCCCGGCCAGGCATACGCGCCGACGGTCAGCGCCATGGCCGCGCAGGAGGCGGTCTTGCCGACCACGAATCCCCATCCGGCCAGATAACCCCAGAACTCACCGAGGCGTTCGCGGCCGTAGACATAGGTGCCGCCCGATGCTGGGTAGCGGGCCGCCAGTCGCGCCGACGCGGTGGCGTTGCAGTAGGCGACCATGGCCGCGATCGCCAGTCCGAGCAGCAGTCCCGACCCGGCCGCGGCGGCCGCCGGCGCCAGCGCGGCGAAGATGCCCGCACCGATCATCGAGCCGAGCCCGATCACGACCGCGTCGCCGACCCCGAGCCGACGCTGTAGCTGGGTATCGGCCTGATTCGACGTCGGCATGGTGGACACACTCTCTCCCCGGAATCGTATGGAAGGGACGGCTGTGACGATATCCGATATCGGCGGGCGATACTGCGCAGGGCA
The DNA here is from genome assembly GCF_001665865.1 of Nocardia sp. 852002-20019_SCH5090214. Lineage (NCBI taxonomy): Bacteria > Bacillati > Actinomycetota > Actinomycetes > Mycobacteriales > Nocardiaceae > Nocardia > Nocardia sp. 852002-20019_SCH5090214. The sequence goes on from NZ_LZMK01000319.1 coordinate 12,943, forward strand.
CGTACTGTTCACCGGCTCGTCGATCCGCGCCGCCCGGCCAGAGCTGGGGTCAGTGGGTGCGGGCGCCGGGTTTGCCCGGTGAGATGGTGTCGGGGCGGCGGGCCAGGGGCAACAGCCGGTGGTCGGGGGTGAAGAGCCGGTGCACCAGTCCCAGGGCGATGACGACGGTGGTGGCCGCGACCGCGCCCAGGATCAGAAACATCACCACCGCTTGCACGAGAACCGCTTGCACGGGCGGGACGCCGGCGAGGATGAGGCCTGTCATCGCCCCGGGCAGGAATACCAGCCCGGTCGCCTTGGTGGTCTCGATCTGCGGGGACAGGGCCGAGCGCAGCGCGGTGCGCACATACGGGGTGGCGGCCTGGCGGGAAGGCTGGCCGAGGGCGAGACGGGCCTCGACCTCGTCGCGTTTGTCGCGCAGTTCGTCGACCAGGCGTCGCGCGACCAGGACGGTGGCGGTCATCGAATTGCCGATCATCATGCCTGCGATCGGGACCAGGGTGCGGCCCTGCAGCGGGAACACCCGCAATCCGAAGATCACCCCGAGCGTGATGACCGCGGCCGCGGCGAACGCGGTGATCGCCAGCGTCGCGAGCCGTGGCACTTCCGGAGCGCGGCGGCGGGCGACATCACCGGAGTAGGCGATCATGGCGGCAGTCCACGCCCACGACCACCACAGCGACCGGCCCGGTTCCAGCAGCAGCGCCAGCGCCGCGCCGACCAGCAGCAGTTGTACCAGTGCGCGGGCCGCCGACCACAGAATCTGCCGTTCCAGGCCCAGTCGCTGCCACAGCGAGATTCCGGCGGCGACCACCACCAGCGCCAGAGAGGTCGCCAGTCCACCCCACCCGACCGCTCCGTTCATTGTGCGGCCTCCTCGATGTCGGGTCCCAGTGACGGTTCGATGCCCCGGCTGTGGCCGTGGTCGATGCGCAGGACCCGGTCGGCGATGCGCCGTACCTGTGCCGGGTCGTGACTGACCCACAGGACGCTCATCCCGGCGTCGGCCAGCTCGCGCACCGCCTGCTCGATCACCCGCGCCGCCGCCGCATCCTCGGACGAGGTGGGCTCGTCGAGCAGCAGTACCTGCGGGTCCGTGATCAGCGTGCGGGCCAAGCACATTCGCTGCGCCTCCCCGCCCGAGAGCGCGGTCGCGTCGCGGTCGAGCCAGGATCCGGTCAACGCCACCCGCGCCAGCACCTGCTCCATCCGCGCCTCGCTCGCGTGCGGATCGGCGACCCGAAGATTCTCGGCCACCGTGCCGGGAAACGGCGTCGGCCGCTGAAAACACATGCCCACCCGACGTCGCAGCCGCAACGGATCCAGCCCGGCCAGGTTCTCGCCGCGAAACAGCACCCGTCCCGCCGTGGGCACCTCGAGCCGATTACACAGGCGCAGCATCGTCGACTTGCCCGACCCCGACGGCCCGAACACCGCCGTGACCCCGCCTTCCGGGATCACCGCAGCGAACCCGTCGAGGGCACGCACTCCCTCGCGCTCGACCACGACTTCCTCGAACGCGAACAACGCCTCCGCCACCCGCACCACCTCCATCCGAACCTCGGGCTACGGCAGCCGATATCGGATACCGATATATCAACCAACCGTAGTACCTGGCAGTGCACGGTCGCATCCGCGCAGCGGGAACCGCGCGTGCGTCGATCTCCACGGCCCGGAACTCTCAGTACATCGACAGGAAACGAGTACCCGATTTCGCTGTGCGAGGGCACTACCATCACCGACTGTATCGGCAGGCGATATCGATGGCCGATGCATTGTCTCGGCCGGTGAGAGGGCTGATGGAGATGGACACTTCTGCTGACGATCCACCTGCCCAACACGGGCAACGTGTGTTTCGGCGCGGAGATCGCCTACCTGCTGTTGTGGGCCGCCACCACTCGCGGCGCACCGCCGGCCGTGCAGATGCTGCGCCGGCTCGTCGCCGCGCTGTGCGTGCTCCTGATCGGCGGCTTCATCACCGTACTCGCACTCGGAGGCGGCGCCGGAGAACGCTACAGCCATACCGGATAGACCCGCGCGCCCCCTCGATCCCGCCGCATGGAATGGGTACGCTCAGGATATATATCGGTAAGCGATATCGGGAGGCGATTGATGATGGTCGATCGGTCGTGGTGGGTGCGGCTGCTGGGCGCGGACGGACCGGCGGCGGTGATCTGTGTGCGGCTGCTGGTCGGGGTGGTGTTCCTCAGCGAGGGCATCCAGAAGTTCGTGTACCCGCATCAGCTCGGGCCCGGACGGTTCACCAAGATCGGCATTCCGGCCGCGACGTTCTTCGCCGATCTCGACGGAGTCGTCGAAATCGGCTGCGGCAGTTTGCTCATCGTGGGTCTGCTGACCCGCCTCGCCGCGGTCCCGCTGCTGATCGACATCTGCGGTGCTATCGGGTTGACCAAGATCCGTGAACTGCAGCCGGGCGGTTTCCTCGGAGTGCACGGGTTTTGGGGCATGGCCCACGACGCGCGCGCGGACTGGTCGATGCTGCTGGGACTGATCTTCCTGCTGTGGGTCGGGCCCGGGAGATGGTCTCTGGATCACGCGCTGACCCGCCGGGTCGGCGCATCGGGAGGCCGGAGGGAGGAGGTTGCCGTGTGAGCGCGGCCGGGAGCGTGCCGTCGGGGTCGTGCCCCTGCTGGGCCTCGTCGCGCCGATCATGATCGTCCGCCCGCTCGCACGACCCGGGGCGGACGCCCGCCCGGCCGACCCGGACCGATGAGTATCGGTGGGTCGGGTCAGTGGCAGTCGAACAATCCCATGAACCCATAGTCCATGTGCAGTTGCATGTGGCAGTGCAACAACGACAATCCGGGCTGGTCGGCGACGAAGTCGATGTCCATCTGCTGATAGCCGCCCAGCATCGCCACGTCCTTGCGCAGCCCGGCGGTCGCGGTACCCGCGACATGGGTGAGTTCGAAGGTGTGCCGGTGCAGATGCATCGGATGGATGTCGTCGGTGGCGTTGCGCAGATGCAGCCGATACCGTTTGCCGCGCTCGAGCTGCCACATCGGCTGCGCCTGCATCGAGGACTCGCTCATCGTGAACCGCTGCCCGTTGATCGTCCACACGTTGAATCCGCCGTCGGCGGCGTTGCGTTTCTCGATCAGCATGTCGAACACCTGATCCGGCGCCGCCGGAGCGTGCGCGCGCGGGTCGGCGAACAGTCGGTAATCCCACCGGAACGCCGGCGGGGCCGTCCACACCGGATCGCCGGTGGCGCCGGCGTATTCGACCACGATGCCCATACCGTTGCCGCGGTCGTCGTCGGACAGATCACCGAGCACCCACACGCCCGGGTTGGTCATCTCCACGATCGCCGAGACCCGTTCGGCGGTGCCCAGCCACAACACCGGCACCGCCACCGGGTTCGGGACCGGGTTGCCGTCCAGCGCGATCACGGTGAAGGTGTGCCCGGGCAGAGCCAGGCTGCGGTTCTCGGTCGCACTGCCGTTGAGCACATGCAACAACACCCGCTGCCCCTGTTTGACCTTGATCGGGTCGCCGTGGCCGAGCATGCGCCCGTTGATCGTGAACGTCGCATACCCCACCTCGTAACCGTGCGGCGCACCCGAGGCCAGCGACGCCGCCATCGCCGCCTCTCCCCGGTCCCGCAGCTGCGGCACCGGTTCACCGGCCAGGAAGTCCGCGGCCATGTCCCCGCCCTGGCTCAGCGACGGCTCGAACTCCTTCAAAGTCAGGAACACCTCCTGGTCATAGGCGCCGGGATGGGATGCCGGCTCGATGTATACCGGCCCGACCAGGCCGTTGTACTGGCCGATGGTCAGATCCGATCCCGCGGCCAGGTGAGTGTGGTAGAACCGGTAGCCCGCCGGGCCCGGGGTGCACGAGAGCTGGCGCATCCCGTGCGCGGGCACGAACGGGGTTCCTTCCTCGGCAGCGCCGTCGACCTCGGCCGGCACCGCTTGACCGTGCCAATGCACCTGCTCGGGGGTGGCGGTGTCGTTGTAGACGTCCACCACCATCGGTGTGCCCTCGGTGAGACGCAGCAGCGGGCCCGGGAACTGCCCGTTGTACAGCGTCGTCGACACCGTTTTACCCGGCGCCACCTCCACCGACCCTGCCGCGATCCGCAGCGTGTAATCCGCTGTCGTGGCCGACGGCGACCGGCCACAGCCCGCCGCCGCCCCACCCGCTACAACCGCTGCTCCACCCAGCTTCAGCACATCTCGCCGACTCATCTGCCCCACGCTTCGACCGCCCTTTGCCGATATCGGAACTCGATGTCGAGAAACGATAACGGATGACGATCGATCTCCCACCCCCGCTGGATGGAGTCGGTCTCGGTTCTCAGCGTGTTCTCAGTGCCGTCACGTAAAGATCACCTGCGTGTCACCGACCTCGCTGCCCGCCACCGTGTCCGCGTTCGACGGAGCTCGTATCGACGGGTCACTGTTGGTCGAGGTCACCGAATTCGCTCAACACACTCGCTGGCTCAATACCCCCATCCTGTGGTTCACCGACGCCGGGCTGATCGTGTTCGCCGTGCTCATGCTCGCCGCCTGGTGGCGCGCCAGACGCGAGAACACCACGGCCATGGCCGCCGCGCTGCTCGCCCCCGTCGCGGTCGTGGCCGCCTTCGCCCTCGCCGAGATCGTCAAGCAGATCGCGGCCGAACCCCGCCCCTGCCACGCGCTGCCGCACGCCTACATCCTCGAAGCATGCCCACCGGGCACCGACTATGCCTTCCCCAGCGGCCACGCCACCGTCGCCGCCGCCACCGTCGCCGCTCTCTACCTCACCAACCGCCGCCTGGCCGCCATCGCCGCTGTGTTCGCCCTGTTCGAGGCAGCCACCCGCGTCTACGTCGGCGGCCACTACCCCCACGATGTCGCGGCTTCCGCCGTCCTCGCCCTGCCGATCGCCTACCTCGTCCGCCGCGCCCTGCTGCAGCCCGCCGCAGCCGCTGTCACCCGGCTGCGCACCGGGCCGCTGGCACCCCTGGTCACCAGCACCGTGCAGTCGGCGGCGCGAATCACCCTAGGCTAGGCCCAGCGACCGCGTGCAGCGACGAGAGTGCGCACCCAACCGCGCTCGCTCGTTGCAGACAGGGTTGCCCCGCGGCGGTGCCATCCGCCTGTGGACATCAGCAGTATCGAAGGGACGTAGTTCGTTTCATAGGTGGTCGCCTATGAAACACGACGATCATCGGACCTCGACCAGCCCGAATTCCGTTTCATGGGTTGTTGCAAAAGAACCCGCAGTTGAAACGCACTCATGAAACACTCGAGCCTGTGAGCGAGGACTATCAGCGAGTCGAAGTCCATCCGTGCCCGATGTCGGCCTGCGCGGCCCCAGCGGGCTCACCGTGCCGCACCGGCACGGGAAAGGTCGCCACCCAATACCACACCGTCCGCTTCCGGCTGGTGCCCGCGCTGGCCAAGGCACTGTCCGTGACGACCCCCGCGATCCGCAACCCCGGCCGCGCATGGATCGAACTGCCCCGCCCCGCCGCCCTCAGCGCACCGGCCGGGCACGCCCGCATCGGCTACGCCCGCGCCTCCACACTGCGCCAATCTCTCGACACCCAACTCGACGCGCTCACCGCCGCGAACGTGAGCCGGGTCTTCTCCGAGAAGATCTCCACCCGCGCCACCCACCGACCCGAACTCGACGCCGCCGTCACGCTGTGCCGAGAACTGCGGGCCAGCGGCGTCGCGGTCACTCTCGTTGTGCACGAACACAAACGGCTCGGCCGCGGCATCGACCTGGCTGCCCTCGCCGACAACCTGAAATCCGCCGATATCGGCCTGGAATTCCTGACCGGCGAACTACAAGGCAGCCACGACCCGGCCGGCGTCGTGTTCACAGTGCTGGCCGCGTTATCGGGCATGGAACGCGAATACATTCGTGACCGCACCCTCGAAGGCCACGAATCCGCCCGCAAACGCGGCAAAACCATCGGCGGCGCGCACGTCACCGACCCCGACATGCTCGCCATGGCCCTGCACCTTCGCGACCAGCAACTCAGCCTGCGCGACATCGCCGCCCGCCTGGTCATCACCACCGGAACGAAGAAGGGCCGCCAGCCCTCACCCGCCACCGTCATGCGCATGTTGCACGACCACGACGCCGCGTCCTGACAACCCCAAACGAGCCCGGACCAGCACGGGACACCAGCAACCTTGTCCTACTTTGCACTTCCTGACAGCTTTAGGATTCCGGGGCCTACTACGTCTGATACGGACCCGCCTCGTCCCGGCCGGTCGACCTGGCCTGGACCGCCGGATCCCGCTGGCATGTAGAGGAAGCGTTCCAGCAGGCCAAGAACGAGGCCGGGCTCGACCACTACCAGGTCCGCGACTATCGGGCCTGGTACGCCCACATCACCTTGCCGATGCTCGCACTGGCCTACCTCGCCGCCTCGAAAACCATTGCCGCAAAGGGGGACCCGGAGAACAGGCCGCAGACATGATCGCACTGACACTACCCGAGATCCGCCGCCTGCTCGTCGCACTCGTCCTCACCACCTCTCACGGCGCCGATCACATCTGGACCTGGTCCCACTGGCGACGACGCGGCCACCCACTCGACTGATCCGCGAGTGCCGTTGCAGTACTAGAACCTGTTGCAGTGCTCGAACTGGCAGTTGACAGGGAGTGACGGCCACCACATACTCGTACCTCAAGTACCTAGTACTTGGAGTAGCATGCACGGAGGTGGTCATGGTCGTGTACCCGATCACGACTCTCGCAGTCGGCTGCTCTGCTGATTTCGAGGCGGTCGAATCCTTCGATTCGACCGCGCGGACGGAGCGACTGCTCCGGTCCTCGGGCGGAAGTTGAGAAATGAGACGGGAATCTGTGGTGGTCCCTTTACGTAACGAGTTGTCCGTGTCCGTTCGAATAGTACGGCACAACTTCTCCGATACGGTGGTTTCCGGATTGCGAACCTTCGGTCGGACCATGCGGGTAGCTTCGGCATCGGCTGCGGGGACGGCAAGCGATGTTGTCCGGTTGAAGTTCCAATGGCGTGAAGCTATCCAGCAGGCGTGGTATCTGATCACGGTGACTGCACTTCCCGCAGTGCTTATGGCTATCCCATTCGGAGTAATCGTCTCCGTTCAGGTCGGCAATCTGATTCACCAGATCGGTGCGGATTCTCTGCTCGGAGCGGCCGGCGGGTTGGGCGTGATAAAACAGGGAGCGCCCATGGCGACAGGCCTTCTGTTGGGGGCGGCCGGTGCGGCCGCGATTGCGGCAGATCTGGGCGCGCGAAATATTCGCGAAGAGATCGATGCGATGCGCACCATGGGGATCAGTCCGATGCATCGTCTGGTTATCCCGCGGATGGTGGCGATGGTTTTCGTCGCTCCGATGCTGAATATCCTGATCATCTTCGTCGGCGTCGTTGCGGGATACGCGGTGGCAATTGGTCCGCAGGGTGTCACGCCCGGTAGTTACTGGGGAACCTTCGGATCATTCACGACTGTCGCGGATATCGGGGTATCAGTCGTGAAATCGGTGCTGTTCGGGTTCATTGTCGTCGTGGTCGCCTGCCAGCGTGGCTTGGAGGCGAAAGGCGGACCTCGCGGAGTCGCCGATGGGGTGAATTCGGCGGTCGTTCTATCCGTCGTCTCGATTGCGATAGTGAACCTACTGATAACGCAGCTGGTTGCGATGTTCCTCCCCACGAGGCTTGCGTGATGTTTGAGCTGAAATTCACCCCTCCACGTGTGGTCAGAATTCGACGGTCCGCGGTACGCCTCGCGCGCATCCTGCCGATCGAGGCAGTGGGGTTCGTGATCGGGTTCGCGTGGCAGGCATTGTCGGCGATACCGTTCACGCTCAAGCGGTACCGCGCCGAGACGATGCGGACAATCACGGACATAACCTGGGGGCAAGGGTCCATCATCGTCGGCGGAGGAACGGTTCCGATGCTGGTCGTCCTGGGGCTCGTCATCGGAGGCTCGGTGGGCGTCGAGTCCTTTTCGACCCTCGATCTCATCAGTATGGGGCCGGTGACAGGCATCGTATCGGCCTTTGCCAACACCCGAGAGCTCGCTCCGATCGCCGCCGGCGTCGGGTTCGCCGCACAGGCGGGATGCCGTATCACCGCGCAGATCGGATCGATGCGGATTTCCGAGGAAATTGATGCACTGGAATCCCTCGGATTGCGATCGATACCTTTCGTCGTGACGACAAGAATCATCGCAGGCGCGGTCGCGATCGTCCCCACCTTTTTGATAGCCCTCCTCCTCAGCTATGTCGCCTGCCGCACGGTGATCGTTCAACTTCATGGTCAGGCTGCAGGGGTCTACGATCACTACTTCTATCAATTCATAAGCGGCTGGGACATGACCGCAGCAGTGATCAAGGTCCTCGTATTCGGAACTGCGGTAATTCTGATCCACAGCTATCAAGGATTCTTCGCGGTAGGAGGCCCGGAGGGTGTCGGGATCGCGTCGGGCCGGGCGGTTCGGGCGAGCTTCGTCGCCATCATCGGACTCGATATGGTGTTGACAATCTTGTTGTGGGGCATCAATTCGTCGATCGAATTCACGGGGTGATATGGATGCCTAGTTATGAACTGCCCGGGGTTACGTCGACTAAACGGGGATCCATACTTATAGGCTGCCTGGTGTTGCTGATCGCTCTTACGGTCGCCGCCACAGGGTTTTTGATCCACGAAACGCGCCGCGATACACGAATGGCTGTGATCTTGCGCACCGAGAACATCGGTGACGGTATCGGTGTGGGAACTCCGGTTCGATATGACGGCGTGGACGTCGGATCTGTCGCGAGGGTGGATGCAGACGGTATCAACACGAAAAAGGTGACGTTGCTGCTCGACCGGGCACATCTGATCGGCTTGACCGACAACCTGTTCGTCAACTATTCGCCGTCAAACCTTTTCGGAATCAGCGAAGTGGCGCTGAAGGAGGCGGCCGGCGGTGTTCCGCTGCGTGACGGCATCGTCGTCGACCTGACCGGACCGCGCTCGAATCGGCAGCAGGACGCAACCATGGGCGTCCTGATCCGCACCGTCGCGGAAGCCACCGGCGACCTTTTAACGCCACGCCTCACCGAAGTGCTGATGCGGCTTTCGGAGACCTCGCGACAGTTCACTCCTCTGATGGAAACCATCGTCTCGATGTCCCGGATGGTCGCCGAAACCCAGAAGATGCCGCCTTCCTACCTGTTGGATCAATATGGCTCGATGTTGGTCGGCGCCGGCGCGATGTTCGACGGAACGGTAGGACTCATCAGTCGGCTCACCCGAATCGAGATTCTGAACAGCCAGCGTGGACTGTTCGACGCCACGGTCAATACCGTAGGCGAGAAGTTCTTCCCCGCGCTCGCAAATACTATCTTCACGGCTAGAAACTATCTCTCGGACTATACGGCGATGTTGGTCCCGATCCTTTCCGCGGCGAGCAGCATGGTTCCGACTCCGGAGGTGTCGAGTGCGCAGCTATCCGAGATTCTTGCTCGATTGGGAAATTCCTTTACTCAGACTCCGGATGGCCCGGTGCTCAATCTGAAGGTGATCGTCGACTCGTTTCCAGGGCTTGCTACTCCATTGCTGGCATCCCTGCCCAAATCGGATGCTGGGGCTGATCGATGAGTAATGCGCGAAGGCTTATTTACGCGAGTCTGAAACTTGCCGTCTCGGCAATTGTGATAATCGTTCTTCTTGTGGTCATCGTGCAGGCGGTCCAGCGACCGGTACAAGGCGGGACCACCGAGTATTCAGCAGCGTTCACCGACGTCAATGGTCTGAAGTCTGGAGACGACGTCCGCATGGACGGCGTCCGTGTGGGAAAAGTCGATGCGATCCGACTCGACAAGGGTCGGGCCGTCGTGAAAATGCATTTGCAGAATGGCCACCATTTATATGAGAGCACGGTGCTCGCGATTCGCTACCAAAGTCTGATAGGGCAAAGGTACGTCGATGTCCAGCAATCTTCGGGTCTCGCCGATAAGTTGGCATCAGGAAGCGTGATCGACGTATCGAAAACTATTCCATCCTTCGATATCACCTCGCTGTTCAATGGATTGGAACCAGTTCTCGGTGAACTTTCGCCGGGTGCTATCAATAAATTTGCCGAGAATATGATCTCGGTCATCGAGGGCAATGGATCAGGTGTCGGATCGGTTTTGGACTCGGTTCAGACTCTCTCCAGCTATGCGGTGGACAGGCAGGCCCTCATCACAACTCTGGTTGCCAATCTCAAACAGATATCCGATCACATCGGCGGGCACTCGGCGCAACTGATCCGGCTCGTTTCCGAACTTTCTACGGTTGTCAACACATTGCGAAGCAAGGTGGACGGGATCGTCGAATTCGCCCTCATGGCCCCCGATGTCATCGCGCCGTTGAACAGTTTGCTGGCATCATTTGGGCTGACTACCGGCAGCAACCCTGATGCGGATTCGCTGCTGCGTACGGTGCTACCGGACCCGGAACAGGCGGTCGATGTCCTGAGGAAGCTGCCGACACTCATCCAGACGTTGGACGCATGGGTCCCGCCCAATGGTCCGACCGTGAACCTCAACTGTTCAAACGGCAAAGTCGCGGCACCCTCTCCGTTTCAGATCCTGGTCGGTGGTCAGAGGATTTCGATATGCAAAAGCTAATTATGTGGTTTTGGGGATTTTCTCAGAAATTCCGCACCAAGTTCAGGGCCATGTGGCGTGCCGACCGGGAATTACGCTGGGGGGTGCTGGGAGCGGCTTTCGTCGGGCTTTTGCTGCTGGCTAGTGCGATCGTCTATGTCGTCCCCATCGGTAAGTCGACCTATTGGGCCGATATGTCCGAGACCGGGCAAATCAAGGTAGGGGACGACGTTCGGATCGCAGGAGTCCCGGTCGGTACCGTGAAATCTATGGAGTTGGGCCGCCGGAGCGTTCGAGTCGGATTCACCGTAGATCGAGGAATATTCATCGGCGATCAGACGACGCTCGATATTCGGATGCTCACCCTGATCGGAGGGCATTATATCGCCGTTACTTCGGCGGGAAGCTCGCCTCTGCGCTCTACGATTCCATCGGAAAGGATTCGTCTTCCGTACAGTCTCGCTCGGGCCTTTCAGGACGCTGCGCAGCCGATCGGCGAAGTCGATGGATCGACGTTGCGGCAAAATCTCACGATGCTCAACAATTCGCTTACCAACGGCCCAGCGGGGATACGAAAAGCCGTCGACGCGTTCTCCTCTCTCGTCGACGTCCTTGATCGCCAGAATCGAGAGATATCCGAAACGCTTGCCACTGCCGATGAATACATCGGAGCAATAAATAAGTCCAAGGCGATATTGGGCGGAATGATCAACAGCGTCAACCTGATGGAGACCGTTGGTCTCGACAAACAATCCGAAATCTACGAGGCCGTTCGGCTCATGGACGAGCTGTTGTCACGAATAGCAGCTCTCGAACCGGTGTACCGAGCGCGCTTGGAGCCGGTCGCCAAGAGTCTGGCCGACGCCATTCCCGAGCTGGAGCGTCTGGGCGGGGAGATGGGCCAGGTCGTCACCAATACGAAGGATCTGCTGTCGCGACTCCAGCCGGTCGCGGCCTCCCGAGACGGCGTCGTCGTCGACCAGTCCGCAACCGTGATCGACGCGCCGGCAGTCTGCATTCCAGTTCCAGGAAAGGATTGCTGAATCATGAATCGTTTTCTGGCCTCTCGCGGATTCATGTCGGTGCTGGCGGTTGTGATCCTGTGTCTGATACTGCTCATCGCCTATTTGACCCTGATCACGCCACCGAAGAAGATGCGCAGTTACTGCGCCAACATGCCCGACACGGTCGGCTTGTATGCCGGAAACCATGTCACCGTTCGCGGGGTCACGGTGGGGACGGTGACGCGCATCGAGCCACGGGGTGATTCGGTGTATGTCGCGTTCGACGTGGAGGCGGATCATCCGCTGCACGGTGATCTGGCGGCAACCACTCTGTCCGACACGATCGTCGCAGACCGCTCGCTCGCGCTTATCGAGGACAGCGATGCCGCCGCGGAGTGGGATTCACACCGCTGTATCTCGCGAACCATGACACCGAAGAGCATGACGCAGACGCTCGACGCGGTGGGCAAGCTCAGCAGTGAACTCTCCAATGGAAATGCCCCGGGGCAGCAGGGGCAGCTTTCCGATGAGATCTCCGCCCTCGATACCGCTCTGTCGGGCACCGGTCCGGAAATGAACGACACGATCATGAGGCTCGGCCGCGCGCTCGATTCACCAAATGCGGCGATCGGGCATATCGGAGCACTCACCGACTCGATGCGCTCGTTGACCGACAGCGTTGCCGGAGGATGGGGGGACATCGAATCCATGATCACGCGGCTGGCACCCGGTCTCACGGTCATCGACCATGGAATCTTCCAGCGCACGGTATCGATCATCGACTCGTTGCGGACCATCGTTCCGTGGCTGAACGAACTCACGACGATGTTCGGCAAGCAGATTCTTCAGGTTCTCGACGCGACCGTGCCACTGGCTCGCCTCGCGGGCGCCAACGTCGGATCCTTGAAGGACATCGTCGACATGACTCCGCCGCTCGTTCAGGCATTCCGAGACGTTTTGGATCCCAACAGCGGCAAGCACGTGCTGACCTATGCGTCGCCCCGGGTGGCGTTGCCGCAACCGGACGCGGACAAGGTGTGCGCGGCCGTAGGCGTCATCGCGCCCGGGCGTTGCGATTCCGCCGTGGGTGGTCTGACGAATCTTTCCCTGGCCGGTGTGGTGCTGGGCGCAGCGGGGGCACAGCGATGAATCAGCGTAGGAATACAGCTGCACGGACGCCGCGTGGACACGGGCGGCGCGCGGTGTTGGCGGCGATCGCGGCGATTGCGGCAGCCTTGTGCCTGGTCTCAGGTTGCGGATTCGACCCGTCGGCCGTCTCCGTCCCAGGATCGGGTATCGCCGGGCCCAAGTACGGGCTGCGGATCGAATTCGCGAACACCCTGAACCTGCCCTCCCGGGCAAAGGTGACGGTCAACGGTCTTCGCGCGGGGATCGTGCGCGACATGACGCTGATCGATGCCGGAAATGGACACGACAGCTATGTGGTCGTCGACGTCGACATCATGTCCTCTGTCCAGCTGCCTGTCGGTACGACGGCCGAGCTGCGGCAACCCACGATTCTCGGCGACGTCTCCATCGCGCTGACCACACCGCCGTCCGGTGGTGGGGCGACCCTCGCGCCCGGGGCAACCATCGGGCGTGCCCAGACGAAACCGCTGCTACAACTCGAGGACACGATGAACGTGATGGCGGCGTTCGTGCAGGGCGGAGGGATTCAGCGGGCGCAAGAGATCATCAACCGCGCGAATGCGATCCTTCCCTCCGATCCCAAGGACACAGCTTCCATATCAGAGGTTCTGGGTTCCGATATCAAAGACCTGGCTGCGCACGTGGACGCTGTTGATTCTGTGCTCGATGGACTGCGCGGTGATACCGAGGTCATATTGCGCAGAACTCCGGATCTGGACTATCTCCTTACCGACGCCGGGGTCGACCAGGCAGCCGCGTCTATGACCTCGATGATCGGACTGATCACGCTCTACGACGGATTCAAGCTCCTGACCGAGTCGCTGCGCTGGGTGGGGCCGTTGGCACAGTCCGGCGCAGCGGCTGCGCGAGCGTTCGTCCCGCTGCTCTTCACGTCGCGGCCGCTGGACCTCTCTGCCCCTTCGAATTTGAACAAGATCGTGTCGATTCTTCACGACGAAGTCATTCCATTTGCCGAACATGAACCGAAGGTCAATATCACGGGGGTTCAAGTGGGAAACGATTCCGGGGCAGCTCGAGTGTCCGACAATGATCGGATAAACAGTATTCTCACAGCGTTGCACGCGATCGGAGTCGTCCGATGAAGCCGAGTTCGGTCATCTCGCTTGCCGCGATTGCGTCGGTACTGGTCTTCGGTATCGGTTATCTGGCAATCGGTGTACTCAGAATCGAATGGTTCAGTACCCGTACACACGTCACCATGGCGCTGCCCGAGGCCGGAAGCTTGAAGTCGGGCTCGCCCGTATTATTGCGGGGGGTCAAAGTGGGAAGGATCGTTGCGATCGAGAAGGCTGTTCGCGGAGTCGAAGTGAAACTGGATCTCGATTCCGCGTACCGAATACCTGCCTCCGGCACCGCGACCGTCGAAGATCTCTCGGCGCTCGGCGAGCCGTATATCGAATTCGCGCCGAAAAGCAGCGACGGCCCCTACCTCAGGGATGGCCAGCGCCTTGAATCGGCACAGGTGGTGTTGCCGCGATCGATACCTGACGTCGCGCAAACAGTCACCGACTTGCTGAAACAGCTGAACCCGCAGGCAATCAGCGACATCGTGAGAACACTGGATCAAGCCTTGACAGGAACGCAAGCGGTGATGCCCAAATTGGCTGCGTCGACCACTCTGCTCTCGGAAACGATTCTCAGCAGGTCACCCGCGATTCGGCAGATTCTCGTGAACCTGCAGACCATGGGTTCGGACATGGACTGGGCCGGGCCGTCCATGACCGCCGCGGGCCCACTGTGGGAGGAAGCGGGCACTTGGGGTGCGCTCATCGCCGATTCCATCGCCCGGCTGGCCAGAATCGGCAACATGCCCGAGGACTACATGCAAGGAAACGGCGTCGTCCCATTTCTCGGGAAGGTGGGTGACTATCTGGATCGCATCGGGCCCGAGCTGCGGCAGCTGGCACCGACCATTCAACCGCTCGCCGAGAGTGCGAAGTCGTCCATGCCGCAGATCGACCTCAGCGATCTGATCGCACGCGCACTGAGTGCGACCGGCGAAGACGCGATACAAGTGCATATCGGCGTCAAGTAATCCAGACATGGTGAGTGACAGGAGTGAATCAATGCTTACCGAAACCGTCGCAGAGACCGATGAACGCGAAAAGGAATCCCCAGCGAAGAGCCGGAATACCGGGAAGGTCAAAGCCGCGGAACGGCGAGAGGGGGCGTCTCGCGGGGTGACGTTCTCGATCGGCATGCGTTCCATTCTCGTCGGCGGGGTGATCGCTGTGCTGATCGTCGCATTGTCTGCAACCATCCCTTTGTGGCTGACCGCAAGAGGCGAGTTGCATGATCGTGACGTTGCCGCAGCGGCGCAGAAGCATGCCGAGAGGGTTGCTTCGGATTATGCGATCGGCGCGTCGAATATTGACTACCACAATTTCGACAATTGGGTGCACAGCCTGAAGTCGAATACTTCGCCTGCGCTGTCCAATAAGTTCGACGCCACCGCGCCTCAGCTGAAGGACATCATCGTCCCGCTCAACTGGACTTCGAAGGCAACGGCTATCAGTTCCGCTTTGAAGTCGGAGAACGCCGGGGTCTACGTGGTCAACGTCTTCTTGAACGTGACTTCGACCAGCGCGCAGACGCCCGAGGGGGCGCAAACCACCGTGACCTACACGGTCACAGTGGACAAGAACTCCGATTGGAAGATCACCGATGTCGGTGGCGTCGACGCGGCTCTTCCCGCGAAATAGATGATGCGATCCTGATAAGGAACAGAAGATATGACATCAACATCCGTAACAGTGGCGCGTCCGCACCGGTACGTTTTGAAACGAACAGTCGACCCGACCCTGCAGATCGCGGAGTGGGGATCGGCGACACCACGGGTGACGATCGTGCTCGCGCACGGGCTGGCGTTGTCTCTCGAGAGCTGGGAGGACGTGGCCCAGCTCATCGTCGCGGCCGATCCAACCGTCCGCGTCCTCGCCTACGATCATCGCGGGCACGGCGAATCTCAGGTCGGGGCACCGGCGACGCTCGAGATTCTCGCCGACGATCTCGCGGACGTCATCGACCGGCTGGTACCGACAGGCCCCATCGTCGTCGGCGGTCACTCGATGGGCGGAATGACGTTGATGGCCTTGGCGGAACGGCATCCCGAATTGGTCGCCGCCCGAATCGCCGGTGTCGCGTTCGTCGCGACCGGTGCCGGCGACATCCTGCGGCACAGGTCGCGCAACAGATTCTGGGCGTGGCTGCTGTCGCTGGCGTTGGCCGCGGCACCCTTCCTGGTCATTCCGACACACCCGCTGTTCGTCACCCGCCAGCTGACCCGCGGTGTGCTGTTCGGTGCGGGATCCTCCAGCCACGACAGGAACCGGGCGATCAGGCAGTTGGCTCGCAGCGATCCCCGGACCGTCGCCGCTCTCACGCGGTCGATTCTGTCTCACCATCGTTACGCGATGCTCGAGCGATTCGACTGCCGCTCTGTCGTCCTGGTGGGCTCGCGCGATCAGCTGACACCTGTGCACCACGCTCGCGCAATTCGTCATCGCCTCAGCGATTCCTTCCTCGCTGTGTATCCGAGGGCAGGCCACTACCTGCCGTATGAGCGGTGCGGTGAGGTTGCCGCCCACCTGCTCGGATTGACCCTGCCCTCCGTGGCTACCGAGCGTGACGCCGCATGAGCGCACGCGACACACCAACGCCGGCTTGATCGAATATTGGGGAGCGCCGATGCTGAGCACGATGATGGACGAGCAACTGTCGCTGGCGACGCTATTGCGCTACGCCACCACTTTCCAGAGAGACAGCACGGTATCGACATGGACCGGTGACGGCGTTCGGACCATGACCTACCGCGAACTCGGGCTTGTCGGGGCCCGGCTGGCGAACGCGTTGCGTGACCTCGGCGTCAGGGCAGGCACCCGAGTCGGCACCTTCATGTGGAACAACAACGAGCACATGGCCGCTTACATCGCGGTTCCCGCGATGGGCGCGGTGTTGCACGCCTTGAATATCAGGCTCTTTCCCGAGCAGCTGATCTATGTCGCGAATCATGCCGAGGACGAGATAGTGCTCGTCGACGGCTCCCTGGCCCCGATGTTCGCACGGTACCTGCCCTACCTGCGAACCGTGCGCCACGTCATCGTCATCGACGACGAGAAGCCCGAGATCGCCGCGCCCCCTGGCGCAGTGATTCATCGTTGGGCCGATCTGCTTGCGGCGCAACCGGATACGTTCGAATTTCCTGAGATCGACGAACGCTCGGCAGCGGGTATGTGCTACACGTCGGGAACGACCGGTGATCCGAAAGGCGTTGTCTACTCACACCGCTCGAACTGGCTGCATGCCATGCAGGTCATTTCTCCCAACGGAATGGGCTTCAGTGCGGCGGACACCGTCCTTGCGATCGTGCCGTTGTTTCATGCCAACGCCTGGGGAATCCCCTACGCGGCCCTCATGTCGGGTGCGAATGTGCTGATGCCGGACCGCTTTCTGCAAGCGGAGCCGCTGCTCGAGATGATGGCCGCGGTGCGGCCGACCTTCGCAGCGGCCGTACCGACCATCTGGTCAGGGGTTCTGGCGCGCTTGCGGGAGCAGCCGCAGAACATCTCACACCTGCGGACGGTCGTTGTTGGAGGTTCCGCGGTCCCGGAGTCGATGATGCGGGCCTTCCAGGAGGAGTACGGGGTCTCCTTGCTTCAAGCGTGGGGTATGACCGAGACCTCCCCGCTCGGTTCCGTGGCACATCCTCCCGCGGGGCTGGACGACACGGCGGAGTGGGCATATCGGTCGACCCAGGGGCGTTTTCCCGCCATGGTGCGTGCGCGGCTCGTCGCGGCGGACGGGACCGTCGTGCCCAATGACGGAGAGTCCTTGGGGGAGTTGGAAGTCCGCGGACCCTGGGTCACCGGTGCCTACTATTCGCCCGGCGGAGGCTCGGTCGACGCCGAAAAATTCGACGACGGGTGGCTTCGTACGGGTGATATCGGGAAGATCAGCGCGGACGGGTTTCTCACGCTCGTCGATCGGTCGAAGGATGTCATCAAGTCCGGCGGGGAGTGGATCTCGTCGGTCGATCTGGAGAACGCGATCATGGGCCATCCGGCGGTCGCCGAGGCGGCTGTGATCGGCGTCTCGGACGAGACTTGGGGTGAGCGTCCGCTGGTCGCGGTGGTCCGGCGTCCGGGGGTCTCCGCGGAGCCGGAGGAGTTGCGCCGGTTCTTGTCGGGGAGTTTTGCGAAATGGCAGTTGCCCGAACGCTGGGCATTCATCGGTGAAGTCCCCAAAACGAGCGTGGGAAAGTTCGACAAGAAGCGGTTGCGGGCGCAGTTCGCCGCGGGTGAACTCGTGGTCATAGTGACCGAATAGTCGAGGCACGAACGAACGAACCGCCCGGATATCGTGCCGGGCGGTTCTGCTTTCCTGGAGCGGCGCTGCCATCGCAGCAGTTTCGGACGTCTGCCGCCGGTTCAGCCGTCGACCGACACCCTGGAGTTGGATAGACGTTTCCGCATAATGCGGCACCCACGGGAGGCGCTGGCCGCGAAGAGGTGGTGTCAATGTGCGGGTTCAGGAGTTCGTTGACCGATCAGGTCCAGGACTTTGTTGTCGGGTTCATCACAGCCGCAACGGTTTTGGGACATTGTTGACGGTCGGTCGTTGATCATCTTCGGGTGGTCGACGAGGTTGACGGTGAAAGCCGGGTTCCGGACCAGCGGCAGTGGCGGGCCGAGCATCGGTATCGCGCCGTGCGTGAGGTGCTCGACGGCGCGCCGGTGGCGGAAGTGGCACGTCAGTACGGGACTTCACGGCAGGCGTTGCATACGTGGCTGCGCCGATTCGAAGCCGACGGGCAGGCGGGGCTGGTCGAGCGGTCGCGGCGGCCCAAGACATCGCCGACGCGGTTGCCGGCGGAGCTGGAGTCGATGATCTGCGAGATGCGGCGGGTGCATCCGCGGTGGGGTGCCCAGAGGATCGCGCACGAGCTGGCGGTGCGTGGCGTCGCCGAGGCTCCGTCGCGCAGCACGGTGTATCGGGTGCTGGTCCGCAATAGTCTTGTGCAGCACCAGGAACAGAACCATCGGCGCAGCTATCGACGCTGGCAGCGTGAGGCGCCGATGCAGCTGTGGCAGCTCGACATCATGGGCGGCCTGTTCATAGCCGACGGTCGGGAAGCGAAGCTGGTCACTGGCATCGACGATCACTCGCGGTTCATCGTGATCGCCCAGGTGATCGTCGAGCAGTCCGGGCGAGCAGTCTGCCAGGCGTTCACCGAGGCGATGAACCGTTACGGTGTTCCGGCGGAAGTGTTGACCGACAACGGAAAACAGTTCACCGGCCGGTTCACCAAGCCGTTTCCGGTCGAGGTGATGTTCGAGCGCATCTGCCGGGAGAACGGCATCCTGCAACGACACACCAAACCGCGCTCACCCACTACGACCGGGAAAATCGAAAGGTTCCACGGCAGTTTGCGCCGGGAACTACTCGACGACTGCGGCCCGTTCGAATCGCTGGCCGCCGCGCAGCGCGCGATCGACGCCTGGACGCATGTCTATAACCATTCACGTCCGCACCAGGCGCTGAAAATGGCCACGCCGTTCTCTGTGTTCCGGCCAGTTCCCGGCATCGAACCACCACAAGAGCCGGCCGTGACCGAGCCGCCGCGAGTTCCGTTGCCCCAGCCTCGATTCCACGACGAGGACACGTCGATCGAGACCCAACCGGTCGAGCTCGACATGGTCATCTCACCGGCCGGGCGGCTCTGCCTGCCCGGCGCCAAGAGCGACATGAAATTCCCCGCCGCGCTCGGCGGACACCCGGTCACGGTCTGGGCCGGAATGCACAGCATCCATGTCACCCTCGCTGGCGAGATCATCCGCACGCGGCAGTCTCGCCTGACGGTCGAGGATCTGGCGGTTCTGCGGCTACGGGGCCGCCCGGCCGGGCCCGAGCCGTCGGGTTCTGCGGTCCCGCGTGGCGCTGTTCCGACCGGCACCGCAGTCGAGATCGACCGGATCGTCACTCGCGACGGCGACGTCACCGTCGCCGGACAACGACTCAAGCTCGGCATCTACCTATCCGGGCAACAGGTCACGCTCCGGCTGGACCGCCACCTGGCCCACGTGATCGCCGACGGGCACCTGGTCAAGACGCTTCCTTCACCGATTTCCCCGGAACAGGCCAGCCGCCTCAACGGATCGCGCGCCGTCACAGGCCCGCTGCCGCCGGCCCGGCAGGGCGCGATCAAGCTCATACGCACCATCCCTGCTGACGGCATCACCCAGGTGGCAGGGCAACGGCTCCGCGTCGGCCGCGCGCACGCCGGCAAGACCGTCGTCGTTCTCGCGGAGGACACCGTCTTCAGGGTCCTGCACAACGACATCGAAATCAGCACGCACGTCCGCAAATCCGACAAGCGGATCACCTACCTGCGAGCCACCCGCCGACCACGCGGCAAGGATGTCCCGAACCCGCCAACCTGAACCCTGAACCTGTCAATGAAGTCCCGAACCTGTCAGAGATCCCCTGGACCCGAAACGTCAAGGAAGTCCTGAACCCTCACACTGTGCGGGTTCAAAGGCTTGGCGTATCGGGGCCCGTTGCAGGCAGCCGTCCGGGTTCTGCCTGGGGCCAGCGGAATCAGAACCAATGCCCCCACGAGGCTGATCAGCGACAGTGCCAGCACTGAGTGCTGAACTCCGGCCCAGAATGCGGTCTTCGCGTAGTCGGCGAGCGGCGCGGCGGAAGGCCCGGCACGTTTGGCGACTTCGAGTGCCCCGGCGAGCGAGCTCCGCACGGGCCCGCGAGCCGGTTCGGGAAGATATTGCATCGCATTCGCGATTCGGGAGCTGTAGTTCGCTGACAAGATACTGCCCGCTACCGCAATCCCGATCGCCGCGCCGATCTCCCGCGTCGCGTCGTTGACCGCCGCCGAGACTCCGTGCTTCTCGGCCGGCGTGTCCATCATGATCGCGTTGGTCGACGGCGCCGCGGAGATGCCCAGGCCCGCGCTCATGATCAGCAATGGCCACAACACATCCACGTAGGACGAATGGGTGTCGAGTCGGAGCAGTGCGACCAAGCCGATCGCGATCGTGAGGAGTCCCGCCGCCGTCGTCATCCGAAGTCCCACTCGTGCGGCGATCGTCGGCGACACCAACGACATCGCGACAAGAGGGACCACCATCGGCGCGAGAGCGACGGCCGATTTGAGAGGACCGAATCCCAGAATGAGTTGGAAATGCTGAACCAGCAGGAACATCACACCGAAGGTGACCAGAAACTGGATGGTGATGGACAGCGCGCCGCTCGCAAAGCCCCGGCGACGAAAGAGCCGAACATCCAGCAACGGGTTCTCGGCTCGGAGCTCGGTCAGGATGAACGCCACGATACTGAGCACTCCACAGCCCCCGAGGATGAGGACGCGAGTATCGGTCCACCCCCTGGACGGGGCCTCCATCACCGCGAACACGGCGGTGCCGATGCTCAGTACCACCCAGAACATGCCGCGAATCTCCAGTCGTGGCCTGTCGGAGTCCTGCGATTCGGGCACCGTGAAGGCGAATGCCAGCAGTGTCAGGGCAACGGCGGTCATGCCCAGGAAGATCGAATGCCAGGACCATCGAATCAGCAGCAGCCCGGATCCGACCATCCCGATGACGCCGCCCGATCCGGCGACACCCGCCCATACGCTGACCGCGTGTGCTCGCCGCGCGTCTGGCAGGCTCGCGGTCAGTATCGACAGCGTGGCCGGCATGACGAACGCGGCTCCCGCCCCCGCCACCGCCCGGGACGCGATCAACCAGGCCGGATTGTCGACGATCAGTGGTATCGCCGACGCGGCCGCGAAAACGGCCAATCCGATCGTCAGGACCCGCCGACGGCCGTAGCGATCGCCGATCGCCCCTCCCGGCAGTACGAGACAGGCGAGGACCAGCGTGTATCCGTCGACCATCCAGGTGAGCGCCCCCTGGTCCGCTCCGGTGTCGAGGGCTACGGCAGGTAATGCAGTGTAAAGCGCGGCCATGGCGGCTACCACCAGCGCCACAGCGGCGCACGTCACCACCAGGGTCCAAGCCGCCGACCTTCTTATGGCCGAGAGGTCTCCGAAACTGATCATCTTGTTCTTTCGCTGCATGGTAAGTCGTATTCGCCGTGGCTGCGTCTCGCAGGTACGCCGCGGCTCAGCTCTCGGTTCCTTCGATCTCCTCCAGGGAGGACGGCACGTGATAGGGCGGGCGGCCGCGGCCCTGGATCCGATACCGGCCCCAGAAGTCTCGGTCGCCGAGCGTCGCCGCCGCCTCGCCTCCGGACGTCCTGATCACCACCGATCGTCTGCGACCCTGCAGCAGTTCGTCGATGGCGTCGTTCTGGCGCACGCGCCCATACCAGCAGAAGCGGCCGTCGATGGGTTGGAAGAAACCGCGGAGCTCGACCTGAACATCGATCTCGTGGCTTGTGATGATCACCGTCGCGGGGCCGATGAAATCCGAATCATCGTGCGGTCCATGGGTATTCATTGGAACTACCTCCTTGTAGTGAGATCCCCGTCGGACTGCGCGGCAGGTCGACTTCGGTAGAGCGGACCGATGCTCGCGAGTCGGGGACGAGATGGCGCCGACTGCTTGACAACCGGGTCCGCCGTGGCTCAAAGTTACCTCATACTCGGAGTATCCGCTACTTGCCGTAATGGCAACTTTGGACGATCCGAGTTGCCGTGGCGGGTGCACGGACCCGTATCGGATACATCGATGCCGAAGTCATCGGCCTAGTCGAAAGATGGACAAATGACCACGAGTGAAGTTCGGGCGCCGATCATGAAATCACCGGCCGTCACTACCGACGGCATGGCGCGGGTAAGCGGTCGTCGTCCCGTCGATCTGCAGCGATCGGCAGGACGGTTGCTCAAGGCATCCGCCGAGAAGTTCTACGACGCCGAAGTCGACATCGATTGGGAAAGCCCATGGATGCCGGACAAGGGGTGGTTTCCCGAGCACCGCCTGTCGCTCTACGGCACGTCGCTGTGGAACCGGCTATCCGACGAACAGAAGATCGAGCTCGGCAAACACGAACTCGTCAGCATCCTGAGCTTCGGAATCTACGCCGAAAACCTGCTGAGCATGGCGCTGCTCAGGTTGAACACCACCGGCGACCTCGTCGACAACAAGGCGTTGTATGCGCTCGCGGAGGTCGGCGACGAGAGTCGGCACTCCACGATGTTCGCGCGATTGATCCTGAAGACAGGGATCGCGCCCTACAAGCTTCCCCGAGGGTTCCTGTCGCTGGCGAAGATCCTGCATTTCATCCCGCTCGGCCCATCCATCCAGGGCGCGACCCTCTTGATCGAAGAGATACTCGACCGCGCGCAACGTGAAGCGATGAACGATGAACGACTGCAGCCGCAGGTTCGACAGCTGATGCGAATCCATGTGCTCGAGGAAGCCCGCCACATCACGTTCGCGCGGAGCGAGCTGGTCGAGGGAATGCGGGCCCGAGGGCGATTCACGCGGGCATGGCATCGAGGTGCCCTCGCCGTCATCGCCAACTTGGCGTACCCGATTCTGATCAACCCCAGGCTGTACCGGACGATCGGGGTGCACCCGCTGCGGGGGTTCATCGCTTGCCAGTTCGGCCCGCACTATCGGGAAAATCTCCAGTTCATGTCGGAGCCGATGATTCGATTCTTCGATGACGCCGGCATGATCGAAGGTCGCTTCACGATGTTTCTGTGGCGCCTGACGAGGAGCCTCCCCGAAGACATCGCGCAGCGATGACGAAGGCCGCGGCGCGATGAGCCGTTCACCTGCCGCGCGCCGCGGACCCCTCAACCGCGACCCCTTGTCGCAATTCCCCACGCGACCCGCATCTCGCGGTCGTGATACAGACCTTTCTGCGGTTCGCCCTTTCAGCGGCAACCCGCACCGGCCGGAGGAAGCCGATGAACAAGACCCGTTCTGCAAAGAACACACGCAAGACTGACGGCTCCGCGAACAGTGGAGCACAGGCCAGGGTGCATCGCACCGAAGTTCTCATTGTCGGAAGCGGATTCTCCGGCATGGGGATGGCGATTCAGCTGCTCAAAGCCGGAATCGACGACTTCTTGATGATCGAGAAGGAAGACGAGGTCGGTGGAACCTGGCGAGACAACACCTATCCGGGATGCGCATGCGACGTTCCGTCGCACATGTATTCGTACTCTTTCGAGCCCAAGCCGGACTGGAGTTATCTGTGGGCAGGCCAGGAAGAGATTCAGGAGTACCTTCGAGGTATTGCACAGAAGTACGATCTGTATCGTCGTACCCACTTCGGTCGGACGCTGCAATCCGGATACTGGGATGCCGGTGACTCCACGTGGCACCTGGTGACGTCGGATGGACACGAATACGTATCGCGATTCCTGGTGTCAGGGGTCGGAGCGCTGCACATTCCCAGCATCCCTGAAATCACCGGGCAAAAGAAATTCTCCGGGGACGTCTTCCACTCGGCGCAGTGGGACCACGAGGTTTCATTGCGGGGCAAACGTGTCGCGGTGGTCGGGACCGGAGCGAGCGCGATCCAGTTCGTTCCCGAGATCGCCAAGGTTGCCGCCGAACTTCACGTCTACCAGCGGACACCGGCGTGGGTGCTGCCCCGGCGGAACATCAAGATCCCGCGCCCGGTGCGCGCCGCATTCACCCACGCGCCGATTCTGGCGAAGGCGTTGCGGGCGGCAGTGTATTGGTCGGCCGAATCGCTATCGATCGGTTTGAACGGGCACTTCAATCTCATGCGTCCACTCGAGAACATCGCGAAGTGGAACATCGCGCAGGGAATCGATGATCCGGCATTGCGTGCAAAGCTCACGCCCACCTATCGCATCGGGTGCAAACGAATTCTCGGATCCAGCGAATACTATCCGGCGCTGAATCGTCCGACCACCACGGTCATCACCGACGGGATCGCCGAGATCACCGAGGATGCGATCGTGTCCAGGACCGGCGAAACTCGACCGGCCGACGTGATAATCTACGCGACCGGATTCCATGTCACGGACGGGTTCGAGAGTCTCCGTCTCAAGGGCGCCTCGGGTCGGGAACTCGCGTCGGTCTGGGCTGACGAAGGCATTCAGACACACCTCGGAATAACCACGGCTGGTTTCCCCAATTTGTTCTTCTTGCTCGGGCCGAACACCGGTCTCGGCCATAATTCCGTGGTCTTCATGATCGAGTGTCAGATTCGATACATCGTCTCTGCCATCAGGCTCGCGAACGAACGCGGATCCGGGGCACTCGAGGTGCGCGAGCCGGTCCAGCATCAATTCAACAATGACATTCAGCGGAAATTGGTGAAAGGCG
Organism: Nocardia sp. 852002-20019_SCH5090214; assembly: GCF_001665865.1. Lineage (NCBI taxonomy): Bacteria > Bacillati > Actinomycetota > Actinomycetes > Mycobacteriales > Nocardiaceae > Nocardia > Nocardia sp. 852002-20019_SCH5090214. The sequence goes on from NZ_LZMK01000319.1 coordinate 37,999, forward strand.
TGTGGAGCAGCGGCGGGTGCACCAGTTGGTACCTCGACGCGCAGGGCGTGAACCGCACCGTCTGGCCGGGTTTCACCTGGCAGTACTGGCGGCGGACGCGGAAACTCGCGGCTGCGGACTTCGCGTTCTTCGGCGAGCGGTCGGTCGCGCGTCGCGGAACCGCGATCGCGAGCGAGTCCGGGAAGGAGAATCAGGCGGAATGAAGGATTTCGGAGACCGCGTCGTCTCGGTGACCGGGGCCGGATCGGGAATCGGGCGGGCGATCGCGCTTCGCCTGGCGGGCGAAGGCGCGCGCCTGGCCCTGGCCGACCTCGATGCTGAACGGGCGGAAGAAACCGCCGCCATGTGCGGCGCGTCCGGTGCTGAGAGCCGACACTACAAGCTCGACGTCGCCGATCGTCTGGCGTTCGAGAATTACCGGAATCGAGTCGTCGAGGACTTCGGCTCGGTCAGCATGGTGATCAACAATGCCGGTGTCGCGCTCGGGGCCGATGTTCTGGAGATGGACTGGAACGACTTCGAATGGCTCATCTCGATCAACTTCTGGGGTGTCGTCAACGGTACGAAGCTGTTCCTCCCGGACCTGATCGAATCGGGTGACGGGCACGTCGTGAACGTGTCCAGTGTATTCGGCCTGATGGCGATACCGAGTCAGAGTGCCTACAACGCATCGAAATTCGCGGTCCGCGGATTCACCGAGGCGCTGCGGCAGGAGATGAGGATCGGCCGTTTGCCGGTCGGGGTGACCTGTGTCCATCCCGGGGGCGTGCGCACCAACATCGTGCGAAATGCGCGGGGTGTGGGCGAAATCGGTGACCAGCAGAAGATTGTGGCCAGCTTCGACCGAATCGCGCTCACCACACCCGATCGCGCTGCGGAGCAGATCCTCAGAGGCGTTCGACGCAACAGACCGCGAGTTCTCGTGGGTCCCGACGCTGTGGGGTTCGATTTCGTCACGCGAGTGGTCGGGCCCAGATACCAGGACCTCAATGCGCCGCTGGCGCGTCTGGGGTACGCAATCGGTCGACGATCCGGCCTCATGAATAGCGAAAGCTGACATCGGTCCGCCGCCCGGGCCGGTATCGCGCCGAACCGGGCGCCGAACCGATATCGATGGAGAGAAGAATGTCCTCGAAAAGAAATATTCCATGCGAGCTAACCGTCAGCCAGGTCGTGCAAGAGACGGCCGACGCGATCTCGATATGGTTCGACGTTCCGGAGGGGCACTGGGAAACGTTCTCATACGATCCCGGGCAGTTTCTAACCCTGCGTATACCTGGTGTCGATGAGGGTTCGTCGGTCGCCAGATGCTATTCACTGTCCAGTTCTCCCCATGCTGAGGACACACTGGCCGTGACTGTCAAACGTACGGCCGATGGCTATGCGTCCAACTGGCTGTGTGATCACGCGGTGCCGGGAATGAAGATGACCGTGCTGCCTCCGAGCGGGCATTTCACGGCGAAAGACCTCGATGCGGATATGATCCTGTTTGCCGCCGGCAGTGGCATTACTCCGATCATTTCCATCATCAAGTCGTCTCTGCTCGAAGGCGGCGGTCACCTGATTCTCTTCTATGCCAATCAGAATGCTGAGAGCGCCATCTTCTACGAAGAACTGCGTCATTTGGCGAATCAGTTTCCGGAGCGATTCAGCCTGATCGAATGGCTGGAGATCCGGCAAGGGCTGCCGGATCGGCAAACGGTGGCCGATCTGTGCGCTGAGCATCGGAACCGTGCCTTTTTTTTGTGCGGCCCGGCGAAGTTCATGGATCTGGTAACCGATGCGGCACATCATGCCGATGTGCCGCATCGAAATCTCCATCGGGAAGTTTTCCAATCGTTGCGCACCGATCCCTTCGATGTCGACAACACCGTCTCGGAATCGATGACTACCGAGCGAGCGCATCTGGTGGTCTATCTCGATGGGGAGCGCGCCGAACTGGATTGGCCGAAAGACATCTCGCTCGTCGATATCCTTCTCAAAGAAGGCTTTTCGCCGCCGTACTCCTGTCGAGAGGGCGGTTGCGGTGCTTGTTTGTGTCGGGTCGTCGACGGCGATGTCGAGATGAAGGTCAATGATGTGCTCGTCGAGGACGACATCGAAGAAGGCGACCGGCTGGCGTGCCAGTCGGTGCCGGTGACGGACAGTGTGACAGTGACATTCGATTGATCGAAGGCGAGTTGTCCACGCCAGGTTTCATCGCTCTATCGGCCGACCGGCACGGTGTGCGGTGGTGGGTCATGTGCACTGGTAGGTCGCATGACCCATGGCGTACCATGGGTGCGATGACAGGTGCGCGGCAGAGGGTTCTGGAGGTCGGGAGCTCGGTGGTTCGGCGAGTTGACGCCCGTTCGAGCCGTTGGGCCGAGCATCGGGTCACGGTGCGGGCAGAGTTGGTCGATGCGGCCTATCGCGCATTCGGCAAGTACGGCCCTGATGCCAGCATGGACGATATCGCGCGCGAAGCCGGTGCTACCAAGCCGAAGCTATATCGTCACTTCAAGGATAAGCAAGGACTTCGCGCGGCCGTCGTCGAGCGTGCGAAAGATCTGATGTGGTCGAATATTCTGGCTTCGAGCGATTTTGCCACCGCGCCGATCGGTGAGGTGATGAGCCAAATTGTCGGACAGTATTCGGAATTGGTCGATGAGCACCAGAATGTCTTCCAGTTCCTCGTGCGTAGCCACTTCGATGATAATTCATCGGAAACGGACCAGGCTCTTGAAGACGCCCGCGAGTTGGCGGGCTTCATCGCGGGCCATTTCTCGGCAGTTCTTGAATCACTCGGAGCGGATACAACCGGTATCGATCTTGTAGTTCAATCGATCATCGGCGCGAGCCTGTCCGCGACAGATTGGTGGATAAACTCCCAAGCCGATCCCGAGACCGCAATGTCGCGTGTCGATTTCGCTGATAATCTGAGCGCGATCGTCTGGGGGATCATCGACGCTTCAGCGCAGGTGCGCGGTATTCGTATCGACCCGCGTCAGACACTGCGAATCGAGAACATCGAAACGGTCGACGTGAAGAGCTGAGTCTTAAATCATTGTTCGTTCTGGTCGACTACATCCATCACTTCGTTCGTTTTTCTGGCGGCATTCGCGGCGAGGAAATCGTCCACGAGTACAGTGCAGAACTGTTGATCGTTCGGTAGGCCGGTCACGAGTCGGTTGAAGATCATCGGACCGACGAACTGAGCAACCGCGGTGGTCGCCTCGATCGCGGGACGAAGTGATGCCCGGGCTGCCTCGCTCGCCAATATCGCGTCGAAGGGGCCACGATACTGCTCGATGATCCGGTGTCGCAGTGCCGTGAGGTGCGGCCGTGACGCATCGTCCTCGGTCGTCCGACGGTCCGCTTCGGGGTTGCTCATGCCCATCCACGAGAGCACGGTCAACTGCAACGGTGCCTGATCGATCAATCGGGCCTGGTCGCAAACGAGCGCGACCAGGCGCGATCGTAGTGAGCCGACCTCCGGGGCCGAGGCCACCGGAGGCAACAGTTGCTGGAAGGCCGCGGCGAGTAGTTCGGTACCGGAACCGAAGTGCCGGTAGAGGGTTGCTCGGGCAACTCCCGCCCGGCGAATTACGGCATCGATGGTCACAGCGTCCACGCCGCCCTCAGCCAGCAGTTCGGTGGCGGCATCGATCAGCCGGGCGCGCGAACGAGCCAGTCGTGGATCGGGCTCGCGTGCCTGTGAGGACGTGTCGAGTGGTGCGGGCATCACGCTCCCAGATCGATGGATTCGCCGGCGGCCGGTATCCCAGTATTACCCAACGTTATTATTGAACTAACAGTCTCCCTATGAGACTATTGGTCTCATAGGGAGACGCGTGGTGCCCTCGGGTGGAAACGCGGACATTTCAACTCGACTGATAGCGGAGAGCGGTCATGGATCTCGCGATGACGTGTTTGCTTGGGGCAGGTGTCTTCTGATGACGCGTGCCGAACCAGATGACCTGCTGCGCCAGATGTTGCTGACCGAATATGGCGAATCGGGCCCATACGAGGGCTACCGGTTGTTGCGTGAGACCGCGCCTGTGCTGGTGAGCGCTTCGGGCGTGGTGGTCTTGAGCCGATACGCCGACTGCCAGGCCGCGCTTCGGAATCGTCGACTGGGGAAGGCCGACGAATCGCTGGGATTCCGGCTCACCGATGTGCCGGAGGATCTGCAGCGAACGACATTGCATCGTTTCCGGCGCACAATGCTGTTCCGTAATCCGCCCGATCACGAGCGGCTGCGGCGTTTGGTCGCCGATGCGTTCACCCACCGCCACGTCGAACAGTTGCGTCCCCGAATCGCCGAACGCATCGACCATCTGCTCGATGCCGCGGCGGAGCGCGAACGGATCGACATCATCTCCGAGATCGCATTGCCACTGCCCGTGGCGGTGATCGGTGACCTGTTGGGAGTGCCCGAATCCGATCGCGCGGCGGCCGCTCCGCTCGTGCGGTGTTTGCTCGCGCCGCTCGAACCCGCTTCCGACACTGCGGCAATCCGACGAGCGGCGGATGCGGAAACGCAATTGGTCGAGTATTTCTCGACGCTGTTGGCCGAGAAGCGGACGGATCCGCAAGATGATCTTCTGAGCCGTCTCGCGATCGCGCGGGGTGCGGACGCCCTGGACGAGGATGAGATGGTCGGCTCGGCCATCCTGCTTTTCGCCGCCGGGTTCGAGACGACCACCAATCTGATCGGCAACGGGCTGGCCGCACTGCTCGCCCATCCTGATCAACTCGCCGCACTCCGCGACGAACCGGCGTTGGCGTCGAACGCGGTCGAAGAGCTTCTCCGTTATGACGCGCCGGTTCAGACCAACGGACGCACCGCGCTCGCCGATACCGCCATCGGTGATGTCTCCGTGCCGGACGGAACCGTCGTGCTGATGCTGCTGGGTTCGGCGAACCGCGATCCCGATCGCTATGACGACCCCGACATCCTCGACCTTCGCCGCCGCAATCCGGCCCCGCTGTCCTTCGGGTCGGGAATCCATTTCTGTCTCGGGGCTGCATTGGCCAGGACCGAGGCAATGGAGCTGTTCCCACGCCTTTTGGCGCGATTCCCCGGCTTGGCCGCGGACGGGGAGCCGGTGTGGCGGCCCGGGCTGTCATTCCGGGGTCTGGCGTCGTTGCCGGTGAGTTTGACGTGAGCGGATTGGTGCTCGCCTACCCCCACCGTCTGGGTGGCCATTGCGGTTCCGGCGCCCAGCGGGACCTACTCGCGTGGGCGGGGCTCGGCTGGAACGGGCCACCTTCGGAAGGCTTGACCTTCACCCTCAGCGGCGCGCTCGATTTCAGCTATCTGCGCTCGTCGGAATTGCGCCCTCCTCTCTACCTGGTCGGCCGAGGCTCCGATCTGGAGACCGATCTGCCGACGCGTCTCGGCGCAACCGTGGACGCGCGCTCGACTGACGATCCAGAACTCGGATGGAAGTGGGTGACCAACGAAATCGACTCCGGCCGACCGGTTATGGCGTGGGCGGATATCGCCGAACTGCCGTATCTGCGAGTGAAGTTGCGGATGAGCCGACACGACATCGTCGTGATCGGCTACGACGACGACGCGGAAATCGCCCATGTCGTCGACAACGACCGGGAGCAGACCCAACTGGTGCCCTATGCAGCGCTGGCGCGGGCCCGGGCATCGACGTCCTTCCCGGTTCCGACGAGGCACACGACGTTCCTTATCGAATGGCCGGAAGGTCTACCGCCGCTGCGGAATGTCGCCGCGGACGCCTTCCGTCAAATTGCTTCGACCATGGCCGACCCGGTCGTCAGTCGGGGGGGCACGGCCGGTGCGACCACCGGATTGCAGGGAGTGCGTGCGTTCGCCGAGGATCTCGATCGATGGCGGGCCGCCTTCAGCCCGGGGGCTCTCGACGAGATTCTGCGCTACCTCGCGGCTTTCATCGAGAAGGCCGGCACCGGCGGCGGGCTTTTCCGCCGGTTGCTCGCCGAAGGATGCTTCGAGATCGCCGCTGCGGTCGGCAGCCCCCAGGTTCTGCTCGCCGCGGGTAAGGCGCGAACCTGTGCTGAGTTGTGGACTGCGATTGCGACCGAAGCAATGCGGTCCGATCTGGACCCCGCGGAGCGCCTACACGCCATCCGCGGGATCGCGCACAGCGTCGTCGACGAGGAGGCCAACCTTCGTCGTGCGATCGAGGTGGCGGCCACTGCCCTCGATCGGCCGTCCACGTTTCGCGGAGGTCCACAGTGACAGCGGAATGTGATCCGGTGTCGCAGTGGACATCCCGCACGGAGGAAATCGGTCATTCGGTGCGGCGGAAGGCATCCGAGACGGTTGACGGCACATCGACGAGTTCACCGTAGTTCACGCGGAGAGCGTCGAGGATGTCGTCGAGCGGTAGGTCGTCGAACTGGCCGCGGTCGCGCAGGTATTCCATGTGCCGACTGCCATCGCCTGCGAAGGCGTGCAGCAGCGCGTCGTGTTCGCCGTCGAATTCGATCGGTTCTACACCGAAGCGCTCGCACAATTCGCGGTTGAAGGCGGGTGTGGCTTTGACCCAGCGTCCTTTCAGGAACATCTGGCTGTACCCGTGGTACACGAACACATCGGTACCGCCCATGCGCTGCCTCAGTGCTTCGGTTTGCAGGTGATTTCGAACGTCGGCGAATCCGAGCATGGCCGGTATTCCGACGGCGCGGCAGGCCGCGGTCAGGAGCACGGCTTTCGGTATGCAGTAGGCACGTTCGGACATGGCGACCACGCTGGCTCGGTACTGCCGAGGATCGCCGGCGACGGTGTACGGGTCGTACCAGATCGAGTCACGGACCGTGGTGAAGATTCGGATGGCCTGCTCGACGGGATCGACGGCGCCGTCGACCGCCGCGTGGGTGAATTCCTGGACGGCGGGGTGCTGCCAGTCCAGGAATTCGGTGGCTTGCAGATGGTCCACAGCGTTCATTCCTCGACGCTCAATGCGCCGGTGGGACATGCCGAGACCGCTTCTTCGATGAGCGCCCGATGGCATTCCGGCGGTTCGGGCTCCGCGAAGGTCGATTCCCGCTCGCTCGCACTGGATGCCCAGAACGCCGTCGAGGAGAGATCGGCCTCGTCGTAAGGGCGTGGGGGCCGACTTCCGGCCGAGCCGCAGGGTTCGGATGCTGTGTGGATCGTCATGACTGCTCCCGGGTGTAACCGCTGGGTACCGGCCAAGTATTTACAAAATATGCCATTCTGTCAAGATTTGAACAATGCCTATGTTCTTGTAAATCCGACGGTTCAAAGCGCATCCAAGTGGAGGTAGCGGATGGCGACCCTGGAGATCCGGTCGGCGGTGGATGACGCGTCGGCCGCCGGCAAGACCAGACCGCTGACCGTCAGCCGGACCATCGCATCGACGACATCGGCCACGTCGGTGGCGTCGAGGGCTGGAAAATGCTCCAGAAACCACGTGACCAGGGCTTCGGATGCCAACTGGAGTAGTGATGCCGAGGTCGGCAACAGCGGCAGTATCCCGGTGCCGGTGGCTTCCGGCTCTACGCCGTGGTTCGCGGTGAGCACAGCCCTGAGCAATGGGCTGGTCTCGGCTTCCGCGATCGTGTATCGCACGGCGGCGGTGATGCCTCCGCCGACATCTCCGGCGTTCTCCTCGAGGATCCTGTCGATCCCGGCGAGAAAGCGTTCGGCCTCCTGAACCAGGAGCGCGTCACCCAATCCCTTCTTGTCCGCGAATTCCTTGTACAGGGTCGGCCGGGATACTCCGACCAGGTCGGCGACCTCTCCCATCCGCACTCGCTCCCAACCCTTTTCGATGGTCAAGGTGCGCGCGGCGGACAGGGCCTGTTCTCGTAGATGATTGCGGAAGGACGTGCGAAGTGACCGACTCGGCATGCTGTGCAGGATAGGCGGCTCGCCGCGGTCGGCCGACGGCCCCGAAGCCGGTCGGGTTACAGGGTTCGTCTCAAGAAGTCGACGACGGCTGCTGTGAACGCGTCGTTGTCGTCGCCGGCCACCATGTGACCGGTTCCCGCGATGTCGACGGTCTCGGCGTGCGGGACGAGGTCGAGGAACTCGGCGACGGTGTCATGGGATACGAGATCGGAGAGTCCCCCGCGAACCAACAGGGTGGGCGCGGTGATCCGACCCGCTCCGAGCCGGAGTGTGTCGACCAGCGACTCGAACTGGTCGGCCCCGTCGGCCGGATCACCGTGAATGGCGTCGAAGCGTGTCGCGATGAACGCTGGATCCCACCGCCACACCCATCGGCCGTCATCGCGGTGTCGAAGCACCTTGCGCAACCCCTCCAGCCGGACCGGCCGTTCGCGATGGGGGTTGTAGGCGGCGATGACGTCCGCGGCGCTGTCGAGACTCGCGAACCCGTCCGGGTGCGCCGACATGAACGACACGATCCGGCGTGCGCCCGCGAACTCCATCCGGGGAGTGACATCGACCAGAACCACGGCTCCCCACAGGTCCGGGGGTGCCAGCAGATGAGTGCCGAGGATGGTCATCCCACCCAATGACGCGCCGACGACGGCAGGGGCGCGATCGAGCTCGAAGTGCTCCCGCACAGCGAGCAGATCGTCGGCGAGATGCTCGATCTCGTACCTGCCGTCGGCGGACCAATCGCTGTCTCCATGTCCGCGTGCGTCGTAGACGATGACCGGGTAGCCGCGTTCGTGGAGGCGCGAGGCCGAGGTCCGCCAGGCGTGGCGGCTCTGGCCGCCGCCGTGGAGCAGGATAACTGCCGGGTGGTCCGAATCGTGGTGGTAGTAATCGGCCGTCAGCATGATCCCGTCACGGGTCGGTACCGACACCGTCGTCATCGCCGTTTTCACGGCCTGGCGTCCGGGTTGGCAATGATGGTGACGGTGCCCTGGGCGGCGCAGACAGCCCTGCCGTGATTCGTGATGTCGATTCGCGCGACACCCGACCGCTTCGTCAGGGCGATGATCTCGGTCGTCGCGACACATGTCCCGTCGCTGACCGGTCGAAGCAAGTTCAATTTGAACTCCGTCGTCGCTACCCAGCAACCACGGGGGATGACCGGGTAGAAGACGACCCCCAGGCAATGATCGACCATCGCCGACAAGCAGCCGCCGTGCAGCTTGCCGAACGGTGTGAGTAGTTCGTCGCGTACGGCCATCTCGGCGATCAGCCGACCGGGGTCGAGCTCGGTGTGGCGGAAATCGAGGTATCCGGACAGTCCACCCGCGGCTGTCGCCGAGGTCAACATCTGTCCGGCCCATTCTTCATCGAACTGCGGGAATTCCATCGGTGTGTGCTCCACCCTGTACGTCGGCCGGTGCTATGGAGACAGTACTGCAAATCTGTCTCAGGTGCAGGGGTCGCTCGCCGAGTTGTCCCCAGGGGGTGGCGTCGGCCCGGGGTCGGCCGTGCCCGTGCTGGCCAGAGCGGGGAGCAGGTAGTGAACCAGGTAGTCGTGCAAGCCGTCACGACTGCGTCGTTTCGGTCCTCGGACGGTGAGCAGGCTGAGGATCGTCCGCAAGATCCACTCGGCGGCGTCATCTACCGAGGTACCGGGCAGTAGGTCGGTCCAGTGTGCGGTGAAGACTGGCCGCAGGAATTCTGTCACCAGCTCGAAGAGTGCGACCGAGGTCTCAGTCGACAGCCCGGTGTCGGCGAGGCGATCGTCGCTGACGAACAGGGCTGCGATCGAGTTGTCCTGTGTCGCAGTCTGAATGGTTGTTTCCACGAAGGTGAGCACCGCCGACCCCAGATCGGGTTCAGCCACGATCCTGGGGCGGATTCGGTCCAGATATCGGCGAGCGGCCCGGAGAATGACACCCGAGACGACGGCCTCCCGATTCGCGAAGGTGCGGTACAGGGTGGCGCGGGAGACACCTGCCTGTCTGGCGATGTCATCCATCGTCGTCGCGGCAGGTCCGATCTGGTCGAAGCAGAACTCCGCGGCATCGAGCAGGCTGTCCGCGGGGTCGCGTCCGGTGGGCGGTCTGGTTCCGGAACGGATCGATTTCATCGTCACGGCACAGAGTATGCCGGTCGTCCGGCACGGTGTTCGGCCGCGGCGCGACCGCCTCGGCGGAGCCACCATGGGTGAAACAGGACGCAAAAATTGTCTCACAGCTGTGTGGTGTCATCGCGTAGCCGGGGGAGCAGGTGCCGACGTGCGAATCGTCGAGCATCATCGGCCGTGTCGAGAGGGATGTGCGCGGAAGGGGTGAGGATGAACGAGAGGATGACCCGGACCGTCAGCTCGGAGACCGCATGCAATTCGCGGTTAGGGCGCACATCGACGAGTTCCCTGGCGAGCTGGTCGGTCAGGAAGCTCGACGCGATCTCGATCAGTCCGCCCGCGTCGACGGTGAGGAAAGGGAGCAGGGACTCGGGCTCGGTCTCGAGCAGCCGGTTGAGCAGTGCGTGCCCGCGGACAGCGGCTAACGTGAAGACGAACCCTTCGACAATCTTGTCCTCGAGCGTCGCCTGTCCGGAGACCTCGCGCTCCAACTCTCCAAGGAACCGGCCGAGCTCGCGCAGTATCACCGCCTCGACGATCTGGTCCTTGCTCGAAAAGTGCCGGTACAGCGTCACGCGGGCCAGCCGCGCGCGGCGAGTGATGTCCTCGACCGTGGTCCGGCTGATCCCGACCACTTCGAACTGCCGGAGCGCCGCGTCCAGGATCCGTTCCGGCGTTCCGGTCGGGGCCGGCGTCCTGATCAGCGCGACCGCTTTCACGAGCAAGCTGGCGTAGTTCATCGCGATGTGATCGTTCCTTCGATCCAGGTCGTGGGTTTCGGGCGTCGATTGTGTCCGATTCTCGCCCGGCTTCTGGGCATTCGTACAATCATCCGCTTCTGTTTGGCTTTGACGTAGGTATTGAAACAAAGATACCGGATATGTACCATTATTATCTGTGGTACGCAATGGAGCGTCCTGGCGCATCGTCGGACTGTTGAGTCAGTGGACGCGGTCGGCAAGAAGTCATCCGTCCGCAGGAACTCCCCCCTGCGTGCCGACCCTCGCGGTACATGAGCGCCCCGGCTTCTCTGCGACGCTGACGGGTTTCGGAGTTCGGAGTGTGATGCGCCCGCTGTCGGTCGCGATCCCCGCGAGCCCGCCGGGATTGGTGTTGCTCGATGGGGCATTGACCGGCATGCTTCGCCTTGTCAGCCGTCCGCGGGATGGAGTCGAATGCGCGCCCGTGCGTGTCGACTTCGAGGACGGGACCGTGGTCGGCGAATGGGTCCGGGCGCCAGGCGTCACGGCGCGAGGGGCCGCGTTGCTCTATATCCACGGCGGAGCGTTCGTCGCTTGCTCGCCACGAACACATCGAGGTGTGACGGCCGAGCTGTCCGCAGCGGCCGGGTTACCGGTGTTCGCGGTGAGCTACCGAAAAGCTCCAAGATTCCGATTCCCGACCGCGAACAATGATGTTTGGCGCGCTTACCGCTGGTTGACCTCGGAAGCAGGTGGCGCTCCGGTGGCCGTGGCCGGCGATTCAGCCGGCGGATATTTGGCGATCGTGACGGCGCTCACCGCCATCGCGGCAAGTCGTCGCGGTGACGGTTACCCGCCGGCAGCGTTGCTCGTCCTGTCTCCGGTCACGGATGCGACCCTCAACTTGGCACGGACCCGAGAACGCAACCGGAGACAGAAGGACCCGTTCGCCGCGGCCGCGGCGGTCAGCCGGGTTGTCGGCCTGTACACCGCGGGTGCCTCGGCGCGGGAGATCTCGGTGCTCGACGCGGATTTCCGGGGTATCTGCCCGATCATGATCCACGTCGGCGGGACCGAAATGCTCCTCGGGGACGCGCGCGCGCTCCACGCCAGAGTGAAGGCCGCCGGAGGGGTGTCCTGCCTCCATATCTGGCCGGGGCAGGTGCACGTCTTCCCGGCTCTGTTCAGGTACTTGCCGCAGGCTCGCATGGCGCTGAGCCTCAGCGGAGCCTTTTTGCGCAATGCACTCGCCGTGGGGGAGGCCCACGCGGCGACACAGTGAGTTCCGGATGCCCGGGTGAGTCGGGTGTCCACAATCGCGAAGGAGTGACGCGATGCCGATCGAATTGCAGCACACTCTGCACACCATCAAGCAGCGCCAGTGGGCGCTTGGTGATTTCGACTGGGAAGAACCCGGGGCCGATGCGATCACCGCCGAGCAACGACCGAAGATCAAACAGTTCATGTCCGACCTCGTGTGGATCGAGCAGGTGGGTTCGCGCGCCTTCGTCGCGCTCGCCCATCAGGCCGAGGACAACACTCTCGCCGAGATCTATCGCTACTTCCACGCCGAAGAGCAGAAGCACGCGAACGCGGAGTTGGCTCTCATGCGTCGGTGGGGGATGCTCGAGGACGACGAGATTCCGGAACCGAACGTCAATATCCGGCTCGCCATCGACTGGCTGGACAACTATGCCGACGACATGCCGCTGTCGGTGCTGGGTTCGGCGATCCCGATGCTGGAGGTGGCGCTCGACGGCGCGCTGCTCAAGTTCTTGCTCGATGAAATCAAGGACCCCCTGTGTCACAAGGTCTTTCAGAAGATCAATGCTGACGAGTCCCGGCATCTGGCGGTCGATTTCCATGTCCTGGACATGATCGGGGCGAGTCCTTTGCATCAGCTGATTATCGAAACGGTCGGAACCGCGCTGCGCCCGTCCATGATCGTCGGCATCCTCACCGGGCTGCCGTTGTTGACCCGCGTGCACGACAGCATCGTCGAGATGGGGCTCGACGAACAGAAGCTCTTCGATGCCATTCGCAAGTTTGGCATCATCGGCGATCGCAGCATCGCGACTCGGCGCAATCCGATCTATCACGTCATCAAGTACTACGGCGAAATGATCATGAACCCGGCCCATCCGTACCATCGGCTGCTGGGGAACACCCTGCTCACCGTTACCGCGCACTATCCGAAGCGGATGTTGGGTCCGATTCCCTCCTGGATCAACGAGCTCACCTTCGAACCGGTTGTCGCGGCATGATCACCCACATCGGAGACGTCGTCAGCGCTGACGTTCCCGAAACGGCCAGGGTGGTGATCATCGGCGCGGGGTTCGCCGGGATCGGTGTTGCGGTCCGGCTGAAGCAGGCGGGGATCGAGGATTTCGTTTTGCTCGAGCGCGAACTCGACCCGGGCGGCACCTGGCGCGACAACACGTATCCCGGAGTTGCCTGCGACATTCCGTCGATGCTGTACTCGTTCTCGTTCGCTCCGAATCCGAGATGGTCGCACGGATACTCCGATGGCGGTGAAATCCTCGCCTACCTTCGCGAGGTAATCAGAGAATACGATCTGGTCGATCGAATTCGATACGGCCGCAACGTTGTTGGACTCGATTTCGACGAAGGTGCCGGAGTCTGGCGAGTCCGGGCGGTGATCGATGGTGGTGAGGAAGTTCTCGAGGCTCGCTCCGTCGTGATGGCGACCGGACCACTGTCCACCGCCAGTCTGCCCAGCATCGACGGCATCGAGGACTATCGCGGCCACACGGTTCACAGCGCCCACTGGAACCCGGACCTGGACGTGACCGGCATGGCCGTGGCCGTCATCGGAACCGGCGCGAGTGCGGTGCAGATCGTTCCGGAGCTGGTGAAGCGGGCTGATCGGGTCGCGGTCTTCCAGCGCACCCCGGGATGGGTGCTACCGCGCCCGCAGTACCGGGTGCCGGATTGGGCCAGGGTGATGTATCAACGACTGCCGCTCACCGAGGATCTGGCACGGACCGCACTCTTCTGGGCTCATGAGGCGATGGGGCTGGGTGTCGTGTGGCCGACACAGCTGACAACATTGTTGGAGCTTGCGGCACGACTGCAACTCAGGATCCAAGTCGACGACAAGTGGACACGACGCCAGCTCACGCCGGACTACCGGGCGGGCTGCAAGCGGCTACTAGTTTCGAACACCTACCTCCCGGCACTGAGTAGCGACAAGTGCAAGCTCTACACCTTCCCGATCGTCCGGCTCACCGAGCGCGGAATCCAAACCGTCGAAGGAGTCGAACATCGCTTCGATGCCATTGTTTTCGCCACTGGATTCGAGGTGATCGGCAAGACCGGCACGCCGTTCCCCGTACGCGGTCGCGGTGGACGACTCCTCGGGGACGAATGGGCCGAGCGCGCGTACGCCTACAAGAGTGTTCACGTGTCCGGCTATCCCAATCTGCACTTCACGTTCGGGCCGAACTCCGGTCCCGGACACAACTCCGCGCTCATCTATCTGGAAGCGCAGATCGACTACATCGTCGAGTCGATGAAGATGATCGAACGCTGGGGCCTCCGATATCTCGACGTGCGGGAGATCGCGCAGGACAGATTCAATGCGGATCTTCAGCGGCGCCTGTCTCGGACGACGTGGAATTCCGGGTGCGCAAGTTGGTACCTGACGGCAGAGGGCTTCAACCCCACGATGTTCCCCGGGCTGGCACGGCAATTTCGTAACCAGATGGAGGAAGTCGTACTGTCCGATTACCACGCGGTGGCCTGAAATCTGTCGGGTGCCCGACGTTCTGATGTGGGGTGTCGGGCACGCGCACCGGGTTGGTTCTATGCCAACTGGACGACCGCCGTGGCCCGTCCGAAGAGGGGCTACCCCCGGTTTGGTTGACTCCTGACCTGTGAGGATTGCTCCTCGCACGGCCACGCCCACGAACAGTTCGATATACCCGTTCCCCGTGACGGCGGGATCCAGGACCTCCTGGCCGAGGCGCGACGCCCGGACCGCCGCTTCGACTTCGTGATCTGCGAATCCATCGAACGGATCTCCCGCTTCACCCACACCGGTACCACCATCGAACACGAACTCCAGCAGCACGGGGTGCGGCTGCTCGCCGCCGACGAGCCGTTCACCCTGGCCACCAACGGAATCCGCAAACAGAAGGTCGCGACTCAGGTCTTGACCCGCCGGGTCAAGCAAAGCATCGCCGAGTTCTATGTCACCGAGATGCTCGAAAAGTCGTGGGACGGTTTCGCCGTCCACACCGAGGCGGGATACAACGTCGGCAAACCACCCTACGGGTATCGAGCGAAACCCGTGCCGCACCCCGTCCCAGCGAAACGCGCCAGGGGACACAAGAAAACACGGCTCGAACCCGACCCCATCCAGGGGCCAGTGGTTCAAAAGATCTTCCGGTGGCGGTGGGAGGAGAACCTGTCCCACCAAGCCATCGCCGACCGTCTCAACTGAACCGCCTGTAAGTGTTTGTGGTGGCTGGCCTGGGGCTGGCTGGCAGGGTGGTGCTGGTTCTTCAGACCGGGTGTGACTCGTGAATCGCCTGGCCCCGTTCGGGTGCTCTTCCCGGGAGTTGTCCTCTCGGTCTGAAGGCCGGCGCTGCCCGGCGCACCACGATGGCCTGATCAGAAGCTTGTCCAACCGCGGGAACGGTTGTGCCTCATTACAGGTCTGCCTCGTAGTAACTCTCACCCGGGCCGACGCCGGTCACGACGTCCACCCCGGCTGGAGGAGAACACCGCATTGCCCATCGTCGCAGACCACTACCGATTCGTCGTCGGCGTCGACACGCACGCCGCAACGCACAGCTACGCCGTCGTCGAATCCCTGACCGGCCGCATCATCGACCAGGCAACGTTTCCGACAACGACGGCGGGACTGGCACGCGCCCAGGCGTGGATCGGTCGCCGAACTGACAGCGAGATCGACACGGTTCTGATCGCTGCCGAGGGCACCGGCAGCTACGGTGCGATCGCCGCTGACAGGCTCGAACACGCCGGCTACCGAGTGGTCGAGGCACCGACGCCCTCGGCGAAACGGTTGCGGGACAACGGAAAGACCGACACTCTCGACGCAGTCACCGCCGCCCGATCGACAATCGTCACCGATCTCTACGATCTGCGCGACCGGCGTCGCGGCCAGGTGCGGGCCGCATTGAACATTCTCACCGTCGCCCGCGACCAGATGGCCACCGAACGAACCCGCACCGTGAACACACTCACCGCGCTGATCAGGTCCTACGACCTGGGCATCGACGCGCGCCGGGCGCTGTCGGCGGCCCAGATCACCGAAGTCGCCTCCTGGCGCCGCCGTGACGAGCCGATCGGGTTGGCAGTCGCCCGCGCCGAGGCGATCCGGCTGGCCCGACGGATCAATGAACTCGGCGACCAGCTGAAAACCAACCGTGCCCAGCTCGACGAGATTCTTGCCGAGCACGCCCCGCAACTACTGGCACTGCACGGGGTTGGAGCCGTCACCGCTGCGGTCATCCTCACCGTCTGGTCACACCCAGGCCGGATCAGAACCGAGGCCGCGCTGGCGAAAATCGCTGGGACTGCTCCGATTCCAGCATCATCGGGCAACACCACCCGGCATCGGCTCAGCCGCGGCGGCGATCGACAGCTCAACAGAGCCATTCACACGATCGTGCTGACCCGGCTGCGAACCGACCCCAACACCCGCGCCTACCTGCAACGGCGACTGGCCGCAGGCAAAACCAAACGCGAGGTCACACGATGCCTGAAACGGTATGTCACGCGGCAGATCCACCGAACCCTGACGCAGGCCAACGCGACGACTTGACAAACATAGAAGCCTCCCGGTGAGTCCGGAGACTTTGATGTTCCCCGGGTTTCCCGGAGTCGGTTTGGCTGACTTCTTGGTCACGACACCGTCGAAGGAGACTCGTTCGTGCCAAGGCGCTATCCCGAAGAGTTCCGCCGCAAGGTACTGGATCTGGTCGCTGCCGGGCGTCCGGTCGCGCAGGTCGCCGCCGATCTGGGCATCAGTGACCAGACGATCTATGTCTGGCGCAAGCAGGAACTGATCGACACCGGCCAGCTACCCGGCGCAAGCCGCGCCGAGCAGACCGAACTGTCGATGGCCAAACGGCGGATCCGGGAACTAGAGCAGGAAGTGGCGATCCTGAAACGGGCTCGTGAACTGCTGAAAGAGCAGGGAGGCGACCCAAAAGGCGATACGCGGCCATAGCCACCATGGCGTCCGAGGGCTTGCCGGTGCAGGCCGCGTGCCGGCTCCTCGACGTCGCCGAATCGGGCTACTACGAATGGCGGTCCCGGCCGCCGTCTCAGCGTTCGATCCGGCATGTGTGGCTACTGGATCAGATTCGCGCCGTCCACGCCGCTTCCCGCGGCACCTACGGTGCCCACCGTGTCCACGCCGAACTCACCCTCGGTCTCGGAATCAGCGTGGGCCACGGCCAGATCGAGCTGCTAATGGCCCGCGCCGGGATCAAGGGGCTGCCCGGCAACCGCCGACCCAAGCCGAGGCATCAGACCCCGACAGCGGGAGATCTGGTCAACCGGTCGTTCACCCGATCACAGCCAAATCAGTTGTGGGTCACCGACATTACCGAGCACCACACCCGGGAAGGCAAGGTGTACTGCGCGGTCGTGCTCGACACGTTCTCCCGCCGGGTCGTCGGCTGGTCGATCGACTCGACCCAGACCGCCGCGCTGGTGACCAACGCGCTGGGCATGGCCATCGCCAACCGCTCACCACAGGCCGGGACGATCATTCATTCCGACCACGGAGTCCAATTCACCTCCTGGGCCTTCACCGACCGGGCCCGCAAGTCCGGGCTGGTGCCCTCGATGGGCTCGATCGGCGATTGCTACGACAATGCTGTCATCGAATCCTTTTGGGGCAGAATGCAAACCGAGCTATTGAACCGTCAAAGATGGAGAACCCGGATCGAACTGGCAAACGCGATCTTCGAATACCTGGAGATCTTCCACAACCGGCGACGCCGTCACTCGGCCCTGGGCATGCGGTCCCCTATCGAGTACGAGATGATGCAATCACCCATCCAACCCGTGGCCTGAAGTCCAGCATCCCGACTCCACGAAACCCGGGGAACATCACTTATCGGTATGACGGCCCGGCGGGTTGCTGGGCTGGTTGTTGAGAGTAGTAGGCGGTCTCCATCTCCGCGGGAGGGATATCGCCGCAGTAGCGGTAGAGCCGCCGGTTGTTGAACCAATCGACCCATTCGGCGGTAGCGAATTCGACGTGGTCGACGCTGCGCCACGGTCCGCGCGGTTTGATCAGCTCGGTCTTGTAGAGGCAATGCCGCGTAGTTAAGTCGTTGGTAGGCAGGTCAACTCGGGTTTTTCCTAAGGAGGGTGTCGGGGAGGTAAGGCAACGGGACCTCTGCTATTGAGAGAAGCCGTCCAAGGTCTTCCTGCATCCGAGAGGTCCCGTTGCCCTCCCAGTCTGTCACTACGACGCTCACCCGCACCATTACCGTGGCCGGAGGAATCTTCGCGCCCGGTCACCTTGGGGAGCTCACGCAGTACCTGCCGTTCGAGTTGATCGATGACGTTCTCACCCGGACCCGGACGGTGCAGCGTCGCACCCGCTTGCTGCCCTCGCGCGTCGGGGTGTATTTCGTTCTGGCTCTGGCGGTTTTCCCGACGCTGGGCTATGAGAGGGTCTGGGACAAGCTGATCGCCGGGCTAGGATCGCTGCTCCCTCGCAGGCCCTCGGAGAAGGGACTGCGGGATCTTCGCCGGCGTCTGGGAGCGGCACCGTTGAGGGCGCTGTTCGAGGTCGTGGCAGGCCCGCTGGCGCAGCCCGCCACCCCGGGTGTGTGCTATCGGCATTGGCGCACTGTGGCTTTCGACGGCTGCGGTTCGCTGCAGGCTCCAGACCAGGACCGGATCCGGATGCGGCTGGGCAAGTTCACTCGATACCGCGGCGGCACCGAGGGCTACCCGCATCTGCGGGTCGTGACCTTGTGTGAGACCGGGACCCGCGGCCTACTCGGCGCAGTCTTCGGCTCGATCAAGCGTAGTGAGACCGACTACGCCGCCACTTTGGTGCCGCTGTTGAACGACACGATGCTGTTGCTGGCCGACCGCAACTTCGGTGGTGATGACATTCTCACCCGCGTCGCGGCCTCCGGCGCTCAGCTCGTGGTCCGGCTCAGCTCTCGCCGTCGTCCGGCCGTGTGGGCCACACTGCCCGATGGATCGGTTCTGACCAGGATCAATGGTTACCGCTTCCGCATCGTCGATATCCAGATCACCGCCACCTGCGCGGACGGATCCCGCACGGGTGACCGCTACCGGATCATCACCACCCTGCTCAACCACCGCACCGACCCAGCGATCCAGATCGCCCGCCTCTACCACGAGCGCTGGGAGATCGAATCAGCATTCTTCGCGTTGCGCCACACCATGTTCCGCGGACGCGTTCTGCGTTCCACCGACCCGGTCGGCCTCGAGCAGGAGATGTGGGCCGCCCTGACGATCTATCAGACGTTGCGCCGCGCCATGTGTGACGCCGTGGAGACCGCTCCGGGAACCGACCCCGACCGGGCAAGCTTCACCGTGGCCATGACCGCCGCCATCAACCAGATCGTCACCGCAACCAACATCACCAGCAACGACTCACCCGAAAACGCAATCGCCCGAGCGGTTTTGGAGAAACTCTTGCCCGCCCGCCGTCCGCGCATCAGCGCCCGCAAGGTCAAATGCCCCATGTCCCGCTACGGGACCGCCCTCACCGGCAACCGCCCTACCAAGAGCCAAGCCGTCATCCGGCTGGAACTCTGCGCACTCACCGACCCACAACAGACCGAAGCGGCCGAACACCCCGCAAGCACTGCCGACCCGGGCCACCGCCAGCAAGTGTTGCAGCTACTGCGGACCGACCCCGACCGCGACTGGACTCCCAGCGAAATCACCCAAGAGCTGAAACACGTTCGCTACCGAAGCCTTTGCAGCCAAATAGGCCGATGGACCGACCAAGGGTTCCTCGACCGGATCGGTCGTGGACGCTACCGCCTCAACCGCCAATGGCTGGCACCGGAACCACCACAGCCAGACGGCGACTCGACAACCGACCCCACCGCTTAACTACGCGGCCTTGCTTGTAGAGGCCGTTGATCGTCTCGGCCAGGGCGTTGTCATACGATTATCCGACCGCCCCGACCGACGGCTGGATCCCAGCCTCGGCCAACCGCTCGGAGAACGCAATGGATGTATATTGCGAACCCCTATCCGTATGGTGCACAACATCTTTCACATCCCATCCGGCCCGCTCGCGGGTCCAGATGGCGTGCTCGATCGCGTCGAGCACCAGCGAGGTCGTCATGGACGTGGCGGTTCGCCAGCCGATGATCCGGCGCGCGTAGGCGTCGATCACGAACGCGACGTAGACCCAGCCCGACCACGTCGACACATATGTCATGTCCGCCACCCATAACCGATTCGGTGCCGACGGCGCGAAGTGACGCTGCACCAAATCCGCCGGCTGCGGCGCGGCGGGATCGGGCCAGGTGGTGCGTTTGACCCGGCCGCGGACAGCGCCGCGCAATCCGAGTTCACGCATCAACCGCTCGACGGTGCAGCGGGCCACTGGATGGCCCTCCCGGTTCAGCTGCAGCCATACCTTTCTCGCGCCATAGACCCCGAAGTTCTCCGAATGAACGCGTGTGATCTCCACCTTCAGTTCTTCGTCACGGAGCTCCCGTCGCGCCGGAAGGCGTTTGCGTTGCTCGTAATACGTTGATGGGGAGGCTTTTACGCCGAGTTCGCAGAGCGCGGCGCAGATCGACTCGACACCCCAGACGAGGCCACCGCTTTCACGGTGGCCCTGATGTTCGGTGATGAACCGAACGATCAGCGCTGGGGCCGGTCGATCTCGGCGGCGAAGAAAGCCGACGCAGCCTTGAGAATTGCATTGGCGCGCTTGAGTTCTGCGTTCTCGCGTCGCAGCCGCTTCAGCTCCGCCATCTCATCGGAACTGGTTCCTGCCCGGTTTCCGGTGTCGATCTGGCCTTGGCGCACCCATTTGCGGACAGTTTCCGGCGTCCCGACCCCGAGCAGGTCAGCGACCGCTTTCATCGCCGCCCACTCCGACTCGTGCTCGCCCTTGATCTCGGCGAACATCCGCACGGCCCGCTCACGCAGCTCCTGCGGGTACTTCTTCGAACTCGACACGACTCCATCCTTCACAGAGGTTGAAGTCTCCCGACACTCCGGGGCGGTTCACAACCTGGATCTGACCACCAATGCCGCGCCCGTGCCCGTCGATCCGAACGCCGCCGTGGGGCGATGGACATGGTCGAACGTGGCGGGTGTGTTGTCCAATCCCAAATACACCGGCCACCAGGTGTGGAACCGGCGGGGCCGCAAATCCAACAAGAACCAGGCCAACCCGATCTCGGAGTGGGTCTGGTCGGAAAAGCCAGTCCACGAACCGCTGGTCGATCTCGACCTGTTCGTCGCAGTCCAAGAGCGCGGCAAGACCCGGGACAACTCACGGCGCGGAGCCGGGGCGAACTCTCACCCGCAAACCAAACGCTCCTACCGGTTCCGGTCCCATCTCTACTGCGACCTGTGCAACCGGCGGATGTTCGGCAAGACCCGCCGCGTCGCCGCCTACTACGTGTGTGCCGCGAAAAAGGGCTACATCCCCGAAGGCCATCCCACCGGCGGCTCGTTCTTCGTCCGCGAAGACGACATCAGCGAACACCTCAACACATTCCTGAACCAGCACGTCTTCGGCGACTACCGCCGCGCCCTGCTGACCAACGCCAACCTCCATACCCACGCCGAAACCGAACACACCCAACGGATCACCGCGCTACGCCACGGGATCACCGACACCGAAACCAAAATCA
Organism: Nocardia sp. 852002-20019_SCH5090214; assembly: GCF_001665865.1. NCBI lineage: Bacteria > Bacillati > Actinomycetota > Actinomycetes > Mycobacteriales > Nocardiaceae > Nocardia > Nocardia sp. 852002-20019_SCH5090214. The sequence goes on from NZ_LZMK01000319.1 coordinate 59,542, forward strand.
AGCGACTAGTCCGCAGCCTGGAACTCGTCGACGAACCCGACCAAGACCTGATCCGAGACATCAGCGAACGCCGTGCCCAGTTACGCGACCACCTAGCAGACCTGCAGGCCCAACTCGCCGACGCCGAAACCCAGCAGCAGCAACAGCCCAACCCCACTCTGATCGATGCGCTACCCACCGGCGAAATCCGGATCGACCAACTACCCGAACACATCGCCCGCGATGTTTACCAAGCCCTACAACTGGAAATCAGGTACAACAAGACCGCCAACCGCGTGCGGTACCGCATCACGCTGACCGGCGCGACGCTCAACCACGCACACCGAACCACCAGCACCGCGATGGCACTACAACCAAGAACCGACCAGATCGGCGGCACCTGCCAGACAAAGCAGCCGCCGCCCGGCACCGCGCCGGGAAAATCTGTTCCCATGTTCACAGTGCCCCGCCGGGGGCAT
>NZ_LZMK01000320.1:0-602 GCF_001665865.1 Nocardia sp. 852002-20019_SCH5090214
GTCGCGGGCAGCCGCGTCAGATCGATCTCCCTGACGTCGCCGGGCGGAAGATGTTCCACCGTGGGGAAATTCAGCTCGTGCACCGCCACACAGACCGGGTTGTGGTTGGCCGCGATCCGGCCCGTGAGACCGGGCACCGCCCGCCAGCCGAGGTAATCGCCCCCGTATCCGGCGAAGAAGACCGTCGATGTGAGGCTCATCGCGCGTCCCCGGGGATGTGTGCGGTCCAGCCGTCGATGACCTCGACCATCCGGTCCTGCCACTGCGCGGTCGTAACCTCGACCGCGCGGGCGCGGCGCAGGGCACGAGCTTCCCGCCACGACAGCGCGTTCAGGCCGTGTCCGAGACCGGCGCCGGCCGAGACCAGTTTCACCGGCAGGTAGGCACCGGCCTCGACCAGCACGCCCACGTACAGCCATCGCCGCTGCGGATGGGCGTGGGTGGCCTCGACCGCGGCGACATCGGTGGGGTCGATGCCGTAGCAGATCAGGTGGCGCCGCAAAGCTTTCAGCGGCGACCGATCTTCCTGCCGGGCCACGACCGCGCACCAGGCCAGCCATCCAGTGATCGCAGGGTGCGGGACTCCGCTCCACAGCGCCAAC
>NZ_LZMK01000321.1:0-62698 GCF_001665865.1 Nocardia sp. 852002-20019_SCH5090214
TGCGAGCACAAATGTGGGCGAACTCGACGTATCGCGCCGCAGGTCGCTCACCGGCGTTGGACGCGCTCCTCGGGCGGGGGTGGGGCGCGGAAACGGCACGGTCGGCATTACACGCCGCCGCGGTTGGCGGAGTTTCTCGCGGAGCGGATGCTCGCGCATGTGCGACCGGAACGCGAGTTGTCGGTGCTGGACCCCGCCTGCGGCGACGGTGAGTTGCTGTCGGCGGTGGCATATGTTGCGGCACAACGCTTTCCGGATACCTCCTTGCATCTGGTGGGGTACGACCTGAATGCCGCGGCGGTCCGGGAAGCTCAGACTAGGGGGACGTCGTGGAACAGCCGATTCGGGGGCAGGTCCCAGGTCTGGCCGGAGGAGGGCACCGCCGAGTCGTGGGCGGGATCGCGGGTGGCGGACGCGGTCGGCGCATACCTCGGCGCGGCGCCTGGGGTGGATACCGCGCCACCGTCGAATCGGGTCGTCATCGATTGGCGGGTGGGGGATTTCCTCTGCGCGGCAACCGAATTGACCGACTCGCACTTCGACGCCGTGATCACGAACCCGCCGTATGTGCGGACTCAGCAGCTGGGTGGCGCGACCGCGCAGATGCTGAGCAAGCAGTTCGGGCTGTCGGGACGTATCGATTTGACCCATCCGTTCGTCGCGACGATTCCGCGGTTGTTACGACCCGGTGGAGTGCTGGGTCTGCTGTGCGCCAACCGATTCCTCAGCACCAAGGCGGGGGCGAATCTGCGGGCGCTGCTGTATGCGGAACTGACGCCGGTGGAGCTCTACGACCTTGGGGACACTCGGCTGTTCGAGGCGGCGGTCCTGCCCGCGGTGACAATCGCCGTGCGCGGGCACGAGCAGCGGACCTGCAGGTTCGTCACGGCCTACGAGTCCGAGCGGGAGCCGACGGCCGCTGCCGACCTGTTCGACGCTGTGGTCGCTCCGGCCGACTCCGTCGTCGACCACGGCGGTCGCCGCATCGCGGTGGAGACCGGAACGCTGTGGACCGGTGCGCACGGCGAACCGTGCGGATCGGGGAACCCGGGGTGCGGTTCGGCCGGCGGGCCCGCGCGAATCCTCGCCGATGGTGGCGACGCATGGGCCGATGTGGAGTGCGAAGACGAATCACTCACCAGCACTTTCGATCCCACAACTCCGTGGCGCATGTCGCGACCCGATACCGACGCCTGGTTGGGGCGAATCGCCGCCGGCACGTGGCGCACGTTCGGCGAGGTGGCACGAATCAGGGTGGGCATCAAGACGAATGCCGATCGAGTCTTCATCTCGGACCGGTGGGAGGATCGGCCCTGTTGTCCGGAGCCCGAACTGCTCCGGCAGCTGCTGACTCATCACGACCTCGCTCCGTGGCGGATCGCACGCGCCCGCGACACCCGGGTGCTGTACCCCTACGAGACTTCGTGCTCGTGCCGCACACCGGTCGATCTGAGCGAATATCCGGACGCCGCAGCCTATCTCGCTCAGCACAAGGACACCCTGGCCGCTCGGGACTACCTCACCGGCACCGGGCGGGAGTGGTTCGAGATCTGGGTGCCGCAGCGGCCGCATCTGTGGTGCCGTCCGAAGGTGGTGTTCCCGGATATCAGCGTGGCGCCGCGGTTCGCGCTCGATCGCAGCGGTGCGGTGGTGAACGGGGACTGTTACTGGATGTCGCTGGCCGATATCGGCGACGAGCGGATCGCGTATCTGCTGATGGGCGTGGCCAATTCGACGCTCGGGCTGCAATTCTACGATGCCGTGTGCGGAAATCGGCTCTATGCCGGGCGGCGCCGGTGGATCACGCAGTATGTCACCCGGCTTCCGCTCCCCGATCCGAATACCGATGCGGGACAGCGGCTCACCGACCTGGCACGCGAATTGGCCAACGGCGGAGCCGAACCCGATGTCGCGCTGCTCGATCGGCGCGTGGCCGCGGCGTTCGGGCTGGGCGAGACCGGTGTCGGGCCGCCCGGCAGCGTCGCGTCGGAGTCTTCCTGGTAGCCGGCGACAGCCGCACTGTGCATCGCAGGCCCGGCCGTCAGGCGGTGTGGCCGCCGACCATCGGCAGCAACGTCCGCCGGGCGAAGGCGCGGGCGGCCTCCGCGTCCGAGAGCGGAATCAGCCCGTCGGGAGTCAACGCCAGGGACTGCGCCAGCCGGGCCATGATCTCGGCGACGAGGTCGGCATCGAAATCCAGTTCGGCGTTGGCCTTCTGCAAACCGCGCAGCTTGTCGGCCAGGTAGGCGCGGCCGACCGCGAGGATCGGGCCGGCGTCGGTGGTCAAGCGCGGCAGGATCAGCTCGGGTTCGGTGCGCAGCAATCGTTGCAGCAGCTCGTTGTGCGCCAGCGCGGTGATGAAGACGACGAAGATCTCCACCAGCTGATCCTCGTTGTCGGTGATGCTGCCGACCCGCTGTTCGATATCGGCGACGAAGCGCTGCGCCTCGCGCACGCTCACCGCCTCGACGAGATCGTTCTTCGATTCGAAGCGGCGATACAGCGTCGCGGGGCTGATGCCGGCGCGGCGCGCGATCTCGCCCATGCTGGTCCGCTTGATCCCGAAGTCCAGGAAGGCCGACAGGGCACTCTCGAGCAGCTGCTCACCGTCGGAGCGGGGCTTCTCGAGGATGCGGGCCAGGATGGACGGAACAGGGGGCATGGGGTCTCCAGTCGAGTCGGCGAATGACCGCGTCGATGCGGAAGGCTGACGATCATTATCTCATCGCGCCGGCCGCCACCGACGTCCCCGACCGGGCTCACGCCGCCCGCGCTCAGCGCAGATTGAATGCGGCCATTTCCTGCTCGATCGCGTTCGCGGCGAAATCGCTTCCGTTGCAACGTAATTCGTGGACTCGACGCTGTAGCGCCTCGATGCCACCGGGTTGGGCCGCGATATCGGCCACACTGATCCGCCCCTGGGGTCGGTGCATACCGGACTGCTCGTACGACACCGTCTAACCTCCTGCATACCCACGTCGCAGTGCGCCGCCCGGGGCGATGATTCACTGCCGCGGACCGCGAACATGCTGCGACGATGCTACCAAGAGATCAACCTGGACGCTTGACCAGTGTGGCCCGTCTCACAGCTGGGTGCCGGCGTCGCGGTGAGTGCTCATATTGTGCAGATAGACCGCGGCGTTGAGCTTGATGCGATCGCGTTCGGCATCGCCGAGTTCGCGCCGCACCTTGCCCGGTACGCCCGCGACCAGGGAGCCGGGCGGAATCTTCATGCCCTCGGGAATCAGGGCGTTGGCGGCGATGAGGCTGCCCTCGCCGATCACCGCGCCGTTGAGCACGGTCGCGCCCATGCCGACCAGCACGTCGTCGCCGACCGTGCAACCGTGCAGAATCGCGTTGTGGCCCACCGACACTCCGCTGCCTACCTGCAGTTCGAATCCCGGATCGGCGTGCAGTACGCAGCCGTCCTGGATGTTGGTGCCGGCGCCGATGCCGATGTCCTCCAGATCGCCGCGGATCACCGCGCCGTACCAGATGCTGACCTGTTCACCCAGCCGCACCCGGCCGATCACCGTGGCCGTCGGCGCCACCCACGCGGTGTCGTCGATCTGCGGCTCGTGCTCACCCAGCTTGATCATCATGCAGGTCAACATAGCTGGCCCGGAACTGGGCGCGATGTGCGGCCGGTGGCAGCCCGAGCGTGCGATGGAAATGGTGGCGCAGATTCATCGCCGTGCCCAGGCCGGTCTCGGCGGCGATGCGGTCCATCGTGTCGTCGGTGGATTCCAGCAGTAGCCGGGCGCGGTCGATGCGCTGATCGAGCAGCCAGCGCTGCGGGCTGGATCCGGTGCGTTCGCGGAAGCGGCGAGTGAAGGTGCGCCGCGACATCAGCGCCGTGCGGGCCCAGCTGTCCAGATCGATGGGCTGGTCCACATGTGTTCGCGCCCAGACCATCGCGTGTTCGATGGGGTCGTCGTCGGTGGCGTCGGGTATCGCGAGCGGTATGTACTGCGCCTGCGACCCGGCGCGGTAGGGGGCCAGCACCAGCGTGCGCGCGAGTTCGGTCGCGGCGCGGGCGCCGTGATCGGCGCGCACCAGGTGCAGGCAACAGTCCAGTGCCGCAGCCACTCCCGCGGAGGTCACCACATCGCCGAGGTCGGTCCACAGCCGATCCGCGCGCACGGTCACCGCGGGAAACGCGCGGGCCAGAGCCGGGGCCAGACCCCAATGCGTGGTGACTTCGCGCCCGTCCGCCAAGCCGGTGGCGGCGACCACCCAGGAGCCGCGGCACAGTCCGACGATGCGGGCGCCGCGTTCGTGCGCGCGCCACAGGGCCGACGAAATGACCTCGGGCACGGGAAGTTCCGGGTTCCAGCTGGGAATCACCACGGTCTCCGCGCGGTCGATCGCCTCGGGGCCGTGGCGTACGACGAGGTCGAAATCGCCGGGCGTGCCAAGGATTCCGGGAACTTCCGCGCAGGTGAGTACCCGGTAGGGCGCGCTGTCCTGCACGCTGGTGCCGATGCGGCCGAACACCATCCCTGGGACGGACAGGTGAAAAGGGCTGATTCCGTCGAAGGCGACCACCGCGACCACATGCATGGCCCGATCTTATCGAAGCGTGGCCTGCGGGCCACTGTTCGAGCGTGCCGGATCGGGACAAGCTGTTGCTCATGACGAACACGCTCTCCACCACGGTCGAACTCCTGCACATCGGCGGCCCCACCGTCCGGCTGACCTACGGCGGGCTGGTCTGGCTGACCGATCCGACCTTCGACGAACCCGGCGACTACTCCTCCGGCGCGCTCACCCTGCACAAATTGACCGGACCGGCGGTCGCCGCGGATCGCGTGGGCCCGGTGGACGTGGTGCTGCTGTCGCACGATCAGCATCCCGACAACCTCGATCCGGCGGGCCGCGAGGTCATGGCCGGCGTCGAGACGGTGTTGTCCACGCCGGAAGCGGCCGGGCGCCTGGAAGGCGTTCGGGGACTGACGGTGTGGGAGTCGGTGCGCATCGGCGCCGTCACCGTCACCGCGGTACCGGCGCTGCACGGGCCGGAGGGCGCGGAGGCGCTGAGCGGCACGGTCACCGGCTTCGTCCTGCAGGCCGAGGATCTGCCGACGGTCTACATCTCCGGTGACAACGCCTCCGTCGACTACGTCGAGCGCATCGTGGCGAAATTCGGTCGCATCGACGTCGCCCTGCTCAACGTCGGCGCCGCGAACGTGGGCCGGTTCGAGGACAGCGACGTCACGCTCAATGCGCGCACGGCGCTGGCCGCGGCGCAGGTGCTCGGCGAGGCGGTCGTGGTGCCGGTGCACGCCGAGGGCTGGGCGCACTTCACCGAGACACTCGAGCACCTGCGGCGCACCTTCGGCTACGGCGGGCGCGAGAAGCAACTGCGGATCCCGCCGCTGGGCGAGTCGATCACCGTGTGACGCCGATGCCGGGCTGCCGGGCGCGGATCGATTGCCGATTGGTTGCGGTTCTGTGAATCGCCGCGACTTGATCATGGCACCGCGCCCGGATCAGGGCCACGATGGCGGTATGAGAATCGGGGTTCCGCGCGAGATCAAACCGCAGGAGAGCCGGGTCGCCCTCGCCCCGGCCGGCGCCGTCGAACTCACCCGGCACGGTCATCGGGTGCTGATCGAATCCGGCGCCGGACTCGGGTCCGGATTCACCGACGCCGATTACGTGGCCGCCGGCGCGCACATCGCCGCGAGCGCCGACGCGGTGTGGGACGAGGCGGAACTGGTATTGAAGGTGAAAGAGCCGATCGCGCCCGAATATTCGTGCATGCATGCCGGGCAGGTGCTGTTCACCTTCCTGCACCTGGCGGCCTCCCGGGAGTGCACCGACGCCGTGCTGGCCTCCGGCATCACCGCGATCGCCTACGAAACCGTGCGCGGACCCGACGGATCACTGCCACTGCTGACGCCGATGAGCGAGATCGCCGGCAAACTCGCACCCCAGGTCGGCGCATACCACCTGATGGCGCCCGAAGGTGGCGCCGGAGTGTTGCTGGGCGGCGTGCCGGGGGTGCGGCCGGCGGAAGTGGTGGTGATCGGCGGCGGGGTGGCCGGAACGAGTGCGGCGACGGTCGCGGTCGGGATGGGTGCGCGGGTGATCGTGCTCGACACCAATCCGGTGCGATTGCGTGAACTCGACATCCGATTCGCCGGCCGGGTCACTCCTCTCGCCTCGAACGCGGCCGACATCGACCGGGCGGTCGTCGCCGCGGATCTGGTGATCGGTTCGGTGCTGGTGCCGGGAGCGCGAGCGCCGCAACTGGTCCCGGATACCCTGGTGGAGCGGATGCGGCCGGGGACGGTGCTGGTCGATATCGCCATCGATCAGGGCGGTTGTTTCCAGAGCTCCCATCCCACCACGCACGCCGAACCGACCTTCCCCGTGGCGAATTCGCTGTTCTACTGTGTCGCGAATATGCCCGGCGCGGTCCCGCACACCGCCACCGTCGCGTTGACCAACGCCACCCTGCCGTATGTGCGAACCATCGCCGATCTCGGCTGGCGGGCGGCCTGCCGTGCCGACCCGGGCCTCGAGGCCGGGCTCAATGCCGATGCGGGACAGCTGTACTCACCGGAGGTGGCCCGGGCGCACGGCCTGCTCGGGGTCGGTCACGGGGCGGGGTGGCAGGCGTGCCGGTGACGGGCCGCGCCGAGCGAACTCTCACATCGTCCAATCCGGTTCGCCCTCGGGCAGATCGTGCAGCTTCTCCGGATTGCGGACGATCGCGATCGAGGTGATGCGGTCCTGTTCGACGGTGAAGGCCATGATCCCCAGATGGTTGCCGTCGAAGACCATGAGGCCCGGCAGGCCGTTGACCTGAACCATGCGCGCCCACGCCCCGGTTCCGGCGCGGTACCAGCCGAAGTACAGCTTGGCCACCAGTTCGGCGCCCTGCACCGGCTGCCGGATCGCGGGCACCCGGCCGCCACCGTCGGCGGTCAGGGTGACGTTCTCGTCGAGCACGCCGAGCAGGCCGCTCAGATCGCCCGACCGCCAGGCCGCGGAGAAGGCCGAAACCACCTTCTCGTGTTCGTCGCGGGAGGCCGGGAAGCGCGGGGTGCCGTCCTCGACGTGCTTGCGGGCGCGGGAGGCGAGCTGGCGGACGGCGGCGGGGGTGCGGCCCACCACGTCGGCGACCTCGGGACCGGTCATGCCGAAGATGTCCTGCAGCACGAAGGCGGTGCGTTCGGCGGGCGAGAGCGATTCGAGGACCACCAGCAGGGCGGTGGTGACGCGCTCGTCCTGCGAAACGCGGTCGGCCGGGTCGTCCCAGCTGGTGACCTCCGGCTCCGGCAGCCACTCGCCGACGTACTGTTCGCGGCGCGCCCGGGCCGAACCCAGCTGATCCAACGCGAGGCGGCCGGTGACGGTGGTAAGCCAGGCGCGCAGATTGTCGATTCGCTCACCGGGAGAACGGGTTTCGTACCAGCGTTGCAACCGCAACCACGCCTCCTGCACGACGTCGTCGGCATCGCTGAGGCTGCCCAGCGTGCTGTAGGCCACGCGGCGCAGATACTGGCGATGCTCCTCGAACCGGCGTGCCAGTTCGGTCTGATCGATATCGTCGTGTCCGGTCGTCACAGCTGCCATCCTCGTCTCGCCGCGCGCGCCCGCCGCGCGGGTGCCTCCTCATGGTGACGATGCCGCCGGGCCGAGTGTGACATCGGGGTGCCCGAGGGGGCCGATAGTCTCGCCCGGTGCGATATGGAACGGCGCGGGCCGCGGGACTGCTGATCGGATTCGCGGCGGATCGGATTTTCGGTGATCCGCGGCGAGGACATCCGGTGGCGCTGTTCGGGACGGCGGCCGCCGCGGTGGAATCGGCCGGATATCGTGATGCGCGTGCCGCCGGGGTCGTGCACGAGATCGTGTTGGTGGGTGGTGTCGTCGCGCTGAGCGCGGGCGCGGAGATCGCTGCCCGGCCATCGGGAATCACCCGTGGGAGCGGCGTGGTGTCGGCATGGCGGAATCGGCGCGGCGGCGTGGCCGGGGGCAGGCGAGGCGGGTGCGCCGGCGTCCGGACGGCGGTGGTGCAGGGTCGCCCCGGTCGTCACGCGAGGCTCGGCACCATCGTGATCACTGCGGTCGGCACGTGGATCGCGCTCGGCGGCACCACGCTCGCCCGGACCGGGCGCGAGATGGCGGATCGACTGCAGGCGGGGGAGTCGACCGGTGCGCGGGAGGTGCTGCCCTCGCTGTGCGGACGCGATCCCGAAGCGCTCGACGCCGACGGATTGGCCCGTGCCGCAGTCGAATCCATTGCCGAGAACACCTCCGACGCCACCGTCGCGCCGCTGGTGTGGGGTGCGGTCGCGGGAGTGCCGGGGCTGCTCGGCTACCGGGCGATCAACACGCTCGACGCGATGGTCGGCTATCGCAACGAGCGCTACACCAACTTCGGCTGGGCCGCCGCGCGCGTCGACGATCTGGCGAATCTGCTGCCCGCGCGGGTGAGCGGGGTCCTCACCGTGATGCTCGCGCCGCTGGTGGGCGGGCGGCCCGGCGATGCGTGGCGCGCGTGGCGCCGCGACGCCGGGGCGCACCCGAGCCCCAACGCGGGTGTCGCCGAGGCCACGATGGCCGGAGCGCTGGGCGTGGCGCTGGGCGGGCGGACCGAGTATCGCCACGGGACCGAGATGCGTCCGGTGCTGGGCGACGGGCGGACCCCGCGGGTACCCGATCTGCGCCGGGCGGTGCGATTGTCGAACGGAGTGCAGCTGACGGCCGCGGTGGTGGCGGCCGTGACCGCGTACGCGCTCGGGCGCCGATCAGCTCGCGCCGAGTTGCCGGAGTAGAGCGGCGATGTCCAGGTATTGCCGGTCCTCGACCACCTTGAAGTCGGTGTCGAAGACCAGAACCTTGGCGTAGGCGATCTCGAACCGCCGGCCGGTCGCCGGGAGCAATGTCGCACCGGCGACGACGAAGTCGTCCACCGAGGTTGCGCGGCCGACCAATTCGGCGACCGCCGAGTTCGGTGCCGGATGCACCGCGCGAATGTCCTCGGCGTAATCCGGGAAGGCCCTGAACCAGGCGCGGCTCCAGTCCAGGGTCCCCGCGAGATCCAGTCGCAGGCCGGTACCGGTGTCGAATGCGTAATCGGGGGCGCAGGTCGCCGCCCAGGCATCCCACTGCTGCCCGGTCCATGATCGCTGCACGGTGTCGTAGGCCTGCCGGATGGCGTTCATCCCGTTCTCCGCTCGTATCGAGAGATCTAGCTATACCAATCTATAGCCAAATAGGTCGATCGGGCCAGTCGCGAAGTGGGCCGATTCTGCGGGATCCGGTCAGCTGCGGGCGTTGCCGTAGCGGTCGGCCAGGCGGTCCGCGGTGGTGCGTGGTTTCGGCGCGGCCGATGGCTCGTCCGGTGCGGAGGCGGTCTCGGGCTGGGCCTTCGGAGCCGGCTCCGAAGGGGCGGAAGCCGCAGCGGTGCTCGTGCTTTCGGCTGATTCGGCAGCCGGTGATCCGGCGGTGCTCATGGCCGGGACCTGCTCACTCGGGGTGGCTGCCCCCGCAGCGGCACGGTCGCGGCGGCGTTCGCGGATTTCGGCATAGACGAAGTAGCCGAGGCCGAGCGGGGCCATCACACCGAACGCGATCCACTGCAGCCCGTACGAGAGATACGGGCCCGCGTCGAGCTGGGGGAGTGACTCGGGGGTGAAGGCGCCGGGCTGGCCGGCGTCCAATTGCAGATAGCCGCCGTGCTCACCGGTCGCGAAGCCGGTCAGCGGCGTGCCCAGAACCGTGGCGAGCTGAGCGGTGTCGACCGAGTAGACCTGGCGGAGGCCGTCACGGACCATCGGATCCTTGCCGGGGACCGCGCCCTCGGATTTCCGGATCCGTCCCTCGATGTGCTGCTGACCCGACGGCGGCTCCGCGATCACCGGCAGATCCGAACCGTTCACCGCCGCGATCAGGCCGCGATCGACCAGCACGACCCGGCCGTCGTCGAGCCGGAAGGCGGCCAGCACCCCGTAGGCGGGCTGATCGTTGAGCCGCTGCAATCGCTCGACCACCATCGAATTCGGCACGTAACTACCGGTCGCGACCACCCGCCGCCATTCGGTGTCGGCCGGATTCGTCCCGGCCGGTGGCGTGCCCTCGCCCGTGTTCAGCAGGTTCTTCGCCGGGACCGGGTCGGCGTTGACCGAGGCCGCGATCAGGTTGTTGCGGTGAGACGTCGAGGTGTTCTTGCCCAGCTGCCAGGGCGCGAGCACGGTGAAACACAGGTAGGCGAACGCGACCACGACGACCGCCAGGATCGCCCAGCTGGGCCGCAGGAGGAAGGTGAGCCGGCGCAGGATGTTCATTGCCGCGGTCCGGTCGTCGCGGGTTCGCCGAGTTGTTCGCGCACCCAGGCCAGCAGCGCCGGAACGGCCGCCTCGATCTGCTCGCGCACGAGTTCGAAATCGGTGTCGTCGCCGTAGTAGGGGTCGGGGACGTCGTGATCGTCGGCGGCGGGGTCGAAGCTGCGCAGCAGTCGCCGCCGCGCTTCCGGGATCCGCAACCGGGTCAGTTCGCGATCGTGGTTGGAATCCAGGGCGACCAGCAGATCGGCATCGAGATGATCGGGGCCGATCATGGCCGCGACGTGCCCGATCGGATATCCGTGGCGGGTGAGCAGGGCGGTGGTGCGCGGGTCGGCGTCCGAGCCGACGTGCCAGGCGGTGGTGCCGGCGCTGCTCACGCGCACCCGATCGGCCAGTCCGGCGCGTTCCAGATGCGCGGCGAAGATCTTCTCGGCCATCGGCGACCGGCAGATATTGCCGGTGCAGATGAAGGTCACGTGCAGCTCGCCCACGCACCCATTGTGGCCGGTCGGTGCGGGCGGCGGCCACGTAGGGTAGGTGGCTGTGCCCGAGGACACCCCCACGACCGCCGGCACGCGGTCGCACGCAGGCTCGAGCCGCCCGAGCGATACGCGTCCGGGCGGAGCAGCCGAGGCGGATGCGACGCGTGTGGGTTTCGCCGTGGGCGCCGCCGGGGGCATCGGCGGCGTGCGGGCGTCCGGGGGTCCCGAAGTCGGCGGTTCCGGATCGACCGATGCGGAGTCCGGCGGTGCTGGATTCGGGGGTGCTGGGTTCGGTGGTGTGCAGGTCGACCGTTCGGCGTTGCGGCACCACGGGGACCGCGATGTGCTGCCGGGGATGCTCGATTTCGCGGTGAATGTGCGGGACGAGGCGCCACCGGAGTGGTTGCTGCGGCGGCTGGCCGCGCGACTGCCCGCGCTGGGGCGGTACCCGTCCGAGGACGAGGCCGACGCGGTGCGCGCGATCGTGGCGGCACGGCACGGCCGCGCGCCCGAGGAGGTGTTGCTGCTCGCCGGGGCCGCAGAGGGGTTCGCGCTGCTGCCGCGGCTGGCATCGCGGCTGGCGGCCGTCATCCATCCGTCGTTCACCGAACCGGAACTCGCTCTGCGCGAGGCCGATGTTCCGGTCGCCCGGGTGGTGCTGGCACCGCCCTACGAGCTGGCCGGGGCGCGGGTCCCCGAGGAAGCCGATCTGGTGGTCCTCGGCAATCCGACCAATCCGACCTCGGTCCTGCATCCTCGCGCGGTGATCGAATCGCTGCGCCGGCCCGGTCGCCTCGTGGTGGTCGACGAGGCCTTCGCCGATGCGGTGCCCGGTGAGCCGGAAACACTTGCGGGACAGTCCTATCCGGACGTTCTGGTATTGCGCAGCCTGACCAAGACGTGGGCGCTGGCCGGATTGCGGTGCGGATATCTGCTGGGTCCGCCCGAATTACTGACCCGGTTGAACCACGGTCGCCCACATTGGCCGCTCGGCACGTTGCAGCTCGAGGCGATCGCGGCGACCTGCGAAGCACACGCGATCGCCGAGGCCGAGGCGAGCGCGATCCGGATCGTGGCCGAGCGAGAGGCGATGATTCCCCGCCTGCGCGCCCTCGGCATCGACGTGCACGAACCCGCCGCGGGACCGTTCCTGCTGATCCGCGTGCCCGACGGTGAGCTGCTGCGGAAACATCTGGCGGACAGAGATATCGGTGTCCGGCGGGGTGACACCTTCCCGGGGCTCGACGGTGAATTCTTACGCCTGGCGGTCCGCGACAGCGACGCTGTCGATCGTTTGGTCGCCGCGATCGAAGCCGTCGGCCTGTGAGGATTCGCGCTCGGGGGCACGCGGCGCGGTCCGCCCCGGCAGGCGGCGTCGGAGTGGATAATGACCGGAACGGCGAAACGGTGGAGGTGCGGTGGTGACAGCGACGAATTCTGTTGTGACGCTGAAGGACTTGATCCGAGTACTCGACGACGCGTATCCGCCCCGGCTGGCGGAGTCCTGGGATTCGGTGGGGCTGGTGTGCGGTGATCCCGCTGCCTCGGTATCTCGGGTGCTGTTCGCGGTGGACGCCACCGCTGCCGTCGTCGACGAGGCGATCGATTGGGGCGCACAGGCTTTGGTCGTGCACCATCCGCTGCTGCTGCGCGGCGTCGACACCGTGGCCGTGAGTACGCCGAAGGGCGCGCTGCTGCATCGGCTGATCCGCAACGACTGTGCGCTGTTCACCGCGCACACCAATGCCGATTCGGCCGATCCCGGAGTGTCCGATGCCCTCGCCCACATGCTCGGGTTGACGGTGACCGGGCCGGTGGAGCAGAAATCGGCGGCGCCGGTGGACACCTGGGTGGTGTTCATTCCGCGCGACCACACCGATGCGGTGCTGGCGGCGATGTTCGAGGCCGGCGCGGGGGGCGCCGGGTTCTATCGCGAATGCGGCTGGCGGGTACCGGGGACCGGGCAGTTCCGGCCGATGGCGGGGGCGAATCCGGCGATCGGTCAGGTCGGCGACCTGGAGTTCGTCGAGGAGGACCGCGTCGAGGTGGTGGCGCCGCCGTCGGCCCGCCCCGCGGTGCTGGCCGCGCTGCGGGCCGCCCACCCCTACGAGGAACCGGCCTTCGACGTCACCGAACGCGCGGCGCTGCCGTCGGGACGAGGTCTGGGACGCATCGGCACCCTGCCGGAACCGGAAACGTTGCGCGCCTTCACCGCTCGCGTGCGCGCCGCCCTGCCCGGTACCGCCTGGGGTGTGCGGGCCGCCGGTGATCCCGACCGCGAGATTCGCACCGTCGCGGTCTGTGGTGGCGCGGGCGATTCCTTCCTCGGCACGGTCGCGAAGCTCGGCGTCGACGCCTACGTCACCGCCGACCTGCGCCACCACCCCGCCGATGAACATCTGCGCGCGGGCGGTCCCGCACTCGTCGACGTCGCCCATTGGGCCAGCGAATTCCCCTGGTGCGCCCAAGCGGAAGGTATTGTGCGGGAAGCGCTTCCGGGCGTGCAAACCCGGGTCAGTACCCTCCGCACCGACCCGTGGACCCTCGGCGCCGCCGACGACTGACATGAGCGGCGGTCGCACAGGGGCGGTTCGGTGGCGAGCCGGCCGGCTGTGTCAGTTTCGGGCGGCACAGGGACGAGCGGCGCGAGGCCGGCCCGGCCGTTCTCCCGCGACCGTGGACGGGCGCGAATTCACTCCGTCCGGATGTCCGGCTCGTGGTCGACGGGGAAATTGACCGAGTTGGCGATGAAGCAGCGCTTGTGCGCCTCCGTGTGGAGTGCGCGCGCCTGCTCGACCCGAGCGGCATCGGTGATGGTGACGCGGGGGCGCAGGGTGACATGTTCGAAGCGCTGGTCGTTCATCACGCCTTCGGCCTCGTCGAGATAGTCGATCACGACGATTCCGGCCTCGACGCACAGATGCAGGTACCAGAGCATATGGCATTCCGAGAGCGAGGCGACCAGGAGCTGCTCGGGATTCCAGCGCGTCGCGTCGCCCCGTCCGACGACCGGGTCCGCCGAGCCCGGCAGGGGCGGCCGCCCTTCGGCGAGCACCTCGTGATTGCGCGAATACGAGCGGTAGTCGGTGGTGGCTCCGGTCCACACCACATCCACGCGATAGCGATGTTCGGCCATCCGGTCAGAGTGTCACAGTCGGGGCGGCGCCGCACTCGAGTTGTTCGTGTGCCGGCGCCCGGGGCGCAGGGCATCAGGTCTCGACCGCGTATCCGGTGGTCGCGGGCGGGCCGTGCGGGGTTGGGGCGAAACCGGCCGCGGGCAGAGTACGGTTGAGCACCGGCGTCGCGCACCCGCTGCCCGTCGCCCCGCAACCGTCCATAGTGTCGAGGAGTACGTCCCGCGTTGAATGTCGAACCACCGATCCAGGCCAAACTGCTCGACCTCGCGGCCGTCGACGCCGAGTTGACGCGGATCGCGCATCGCCGCAAGGTGCTGCCCGAACAGCAGGAAGTGCAGCGGCTGGAAGCCGAACGCACCGATCGCAAGGATGCGGCGGTCAAGGTCGAGATCCAGCTCGACGATCTCGACCGCGACATTCGCAAACTCGAGGGCGAGATCGACGCCGTGCGCAAACGCGAGGCGCGCGACCGCGGCATGCTCGAGGGTGGCAACGTCGGCGCCAAGCAGCTCTCGGAGTTGCAGCACGAACTGGGCAGCCTGGAACGCCGGCGCGGCGTGCTGGAGGACGAACTGCTCGAGGTGATGGAGCGGCGCGAGGCCGCCGAGGCCGATCACCAGCACGCGGGCGCCAACCTCTCGCGCGCCGAGGAGGATCTGACCCTCGCGCAGAGCCGGCGCGACGACGCGGTCGCCGACCTGGATGTGGCCGCGCAGCGTTGCGACGCCGACCGTGAACAACTGCTCGCCGGATTTCCGGACGAACTGCTCGCGATCTACGACAAGCAGCGCGCCCAGCACGGTGTCGGCGCGGCGCTGTTGCAGGCTCGCCGGTGCGGCGCCTGCCGCATCGAACTCGACCGCGGTGAGATCGCCCGGATCGCCAAGACCGATCCGCAGGTCGTGGTCCGCTGCCCCGAATGCGGTGCGATTCTGGTGCGCACCAAGCAATCCGGATTGTGACGGGCCGGCGATGACGGTACGCAGCGTGATCGTGGAGGCCGACGGCGGTTCGCGAGGCAATCCCGGCCCGGCCGGTTACGGCGCGGTGATCTGGGATTCCGACCACGCCACGATCCTCGCCGAACGTCGCGAATACCTCGGCGTCACCACGAACAACGTCGCCGAATACCGCGGTCTCATCGCGGGCTTGGCGGCCGCGGCGGAACTGGGCGCGCGCACCGTCGAGGTGCGGATGGATTCCAAACTCGTCGTCGAGCAGATGTCGGGACGCTGGAAGGTCAAGCACGCGGCCATGATTCCGCTCGCCGAACGTGCGAGGCAGCTGGTCGCGGGCTTCGATCGGGTGGGCTTCCAATGGATTCCGCGCGAGCAGAATTCGCATGCCGATCGGCTCGCCAACGAGGCCATGGACGATGCGGTGGTGGTCGCGGAGGTGCGCGAAGCCGATACCGAGCGCCCGGTGATCGACAGCGTGGCCGAACCGGAATCGGCTGCGCAGGAATCGGTGTCGGCGCGCGGCGTCGAGGCGGAGCTGCCGGGCTGGATCGACGAAGCGGCCGACGCCCGTGCCGCGCACGAGGATCCGGTCGTGCAGGAGACTGCCTCGGCGACAACCGGTCCGGGCTGGACCGGCGCCCGCGGGCGGCCGACCCGGCTGTTGCTGCTGCGTCATGGCCAGACCGAATTGTCCGTGGAGCGACGGTATTCCGGCCGCGGCAATCCGGACCTCACCGCACTCGGCCGGGAACAGGCCGCCCGCGCCGCGAAATATCTCGCCGCGAAGGGGGATATCGCGGCGGTCGTCACCTCGCCGCTGGGCCGGGCCCGCGAAACCGCGCAGGCCGCGGCCCAGGCCCTCGACGTCCCGGTGCGGGTTCTGGACGCGCTGACCGAAACCGACTTCGGCGAATGGGAAGGCCTCACGTTCACCGAAGCGGCACAACGGGATCCGGAGTTGCATCAGCGCTGGCTCGGTGATCCGTCGCTGCCCGCCCCGGGCGGGGAGAGCTTCGCCCAGGTGCGCGAACGCGTCGAGGCGGCGCGTCGCGATCTGCTCGCGCTGTATCCGGGACAGAACGTCGTCGTGGTCAGCCACGTGACGCCGATCAAGACACTGCTGCAATTGGCCCTGGAAGTCGGCCCGTCGCTGCTGTATCGGCTGCATCTGGATCTGGCGTCGCTGTCGATCGCCGAGTTCTATCCCGACGGCGGATCGTCGGTGCGTCTGGTCAACGACACCTCGTATCTCTGAACGCCGGTCGGCGACGGTCAGGGACGCAGGACCGACACCAAAAATTCGGTCTGGTCGTAGACGGCCTTCTCGAACCAGTCGTCGAAGTAGATGTCGAAGTGCCCGATCGGGTATCGCTTCACGATGCCGTGTTTGGTGCGTTCAGCGGCCTTCAGCGTCGGACCCACCGGCGCGACCGAATCGTTGTCGCACACCGCATACAGCACCGGCACCTTGATGCCCTTGGTGCGCCGCCACGGTGAATCGAACAGCGCCGACATCCCCACGCGGGCAGCGACTTTCGGCTGGTACTGCTCGCTCTCCTCGGCGAGGCGGCCGAAACCCTCGGGCACGTCGGAGGCGCTCATCAACGCCGCCGAACGCTTCCGCCCGGCCAGTCGCACGCCCACCGGCTTGCGGCGGATCGGGCCCACCAGGATGTCGATGAGCGCGAGGGTGCCGGTCTTGGCGAGGCTGATCGGCCCCTTCGCCATCGCCGAGGACCAGCCGCTGGTGAACGGGCACTGTGCCACGACAGCGGCCAGGTAGTCGTCCTCGTGTGCGATGGACAGCACGTGCCCGCCGCCGAAGGAGCTGCCCCACAACGCGATTCGGGTCGCGTCGAAGCCCTTGAGGGTGCGGGCGAAGGCGATCGCGGCGCGCCAGTCGTCGCGCTGGCGGGCGATGTTGATCAGCTGGCGCGGTTCACCACCGCTGGCCCCGAAATGCCGGTAATCGAAGACCAGCACGCCCATTCCGGCCGCGGCGAACCGGCGTGCGTAGCGATCCAGACCCATTTCCCGGTTCGCGCCCAGCCCGTGCCCCATGATGACCAGCGGACGCGGTTTGGGCGGGCCGTCCGGAAGATAGAGCCACGCTGCACACTGTTCGCTTCCCGAACCGAACCCCACCTCGACACGCTCCATGGGCGAATACCGTACTGGGTCGCGCGCCCGGCCGCAGACGTGGATCCCCGCTCAGGGCACGATTACGGGTGGACGGAACGCAAACATTCGCGAGTCAGATCCTTCCGCGCCGGATAGCCGTCGACCGCCATGATCAGGTCCGCTTCCGCCAGCAGAGTGCGCAGGACGTGCACGATTCCGTCCACCCCGCCGAGCGCCAGACCGTAGGCGTAGGGCCGGCCCACTCCGACCGCGGTGGCGCCGAGCGCGAGCGCCTTGACGACGTCTGCGCCGCTGCGGATTCCGGAATCGAACAGCACCGGCAGACCCTCGGCCGCGGCGACGACCTCGGGCAACATGTCGAGCGCGGGCAGTCCGCCATTGGCTTGGCGCCCACCGTGATTCGAGCAGTAGATGCCGTCCACGCCGCCGTCGCGGGCCCGGCGCACATCGTCGGGATGGCAGATTCCCTTGACGATCAAGGGCAGATCCGTGAGGGAGCGCAGCCAGGCCAGATCCTCCCAGCGCAGCGGGTTGCCGAACAGTTGCACCCACCGCAGCACCGCACTCATCGGATCCTCCTCCGGTGAGCGCTGCAGACCGGAGAGGAAGACCGGATCGGTGAAGTAGTTGGCGAGGCAGTGTCCGCGCAGCTGCGGGAAGTTACCGGTGGACAGGTCGCGCGGCCGCCAGCCGGTGATCCAGGTGTCGAGGGTGACGACGATGCCCTTGTACCCGGCCTGCTCCGCGCGGTGCACCAGGCTGGCCGCGAGATCGCGGTCGGTGGGGGTGTAGAGCTGGAAAAAGCCCGGGGTGTCACCGAATTCGGCGGCGGCATTCTCGAGCGGATCGACGGTGAGGGTCGAGGCGACCATCGGCACACCGGTGCGGGCGGCGGCGCGGGCGGTCGCCAGATCGCCGTGGCCGTCCTGGGCGCAGAGGCCGATCACGCCGACAGGGGCCATGAAAAGCGGTGTGGGAAGCGTCATTCCGAACAGATCGACCGACAGGTCGCGCTCCTTCGCGCCGACGAACATGCGGGGGATGAGCCCCCAGCGGTCGAAGGCGGTGACGTTGGCGCGCTGGGTGCGCTCGTCGCCCGCGCCGCCGGCCACATACGACCAGATCGAGGGCGGCATAGCGGCCTGCGCGCGCTGTTCGAGTTCGGCGAACGCGACCGGGTACTCCGGTACGACACCGCGCAGCCCCTGGAAGTAGATCTCGTTCTGGAAGTCGCCGAACCCCATGTGCGCTGCCCTTCTGTGCCGTCGGTTCGCTGTGGGGACGCGTTCCACGGCGAATGCGGCTTCACTGTATGCGTAACCTCCGGTACCGCGCCACGCCGTCCCAGGGCGCGCCGCGCGACCGCCGCGGCCCCGATTCCCGGCCGAGCCCGGATGTCGGTGGCGGCCCGATGTGCGCTCGGCGCCGCTCGCACGGCACAATGGTGCGCGACGAGTCGGTCGGGCGACCGCGTCGACGGGAACGGGCACGGTTGTGCCGCCGCCCGTCGCCGAGGAAAGTCCGGACTCCACAGAGCAGGGCGGTTGTTAACGGCAACCCGGGGTGACCCGCGGGACAGTGCCACAGAAAACAGACCGCCGGCGGTCTCTCCGGAGGTACGCCGGTAAGGGTGAAACGGTGCGGTAAGAGCGCACCAGCGCCCCGGGTGACCGGGGCGGCTCGGTAAACCCCGCCCGGAGCAAGGTCGAAGGCCGCATTCTCGCGAGTGCGGCTGCGCAGGTGCCCGAGGGCTGCTCGCCCGAGCCTGCGGGTTGACTGCTCGAGGTGCCCGGTGACGGTGCACCCAGATGGATGGTCGCCTCCCGGTGCGAACCGGGAACAGGATCCGGCTTACAGACCGACTCGTCCCCTTCGGGGTTCGCGGCATGAGACCCTGGCCGCATGGATGCCACGCCTCGGCAGATCATCGTCACCGGCTACCTGCGGGTGGACCCGGCCGATCGGGACCGTTATCTGGCGACCTGCGTCGAGGTGGTGAGCGCGGCGCGGAAGACTCCCGGATGCCTCGATTTCGCCCTGTCGGCCGACCTGATCGATACCGGCCGCATCAACATTCTGGAACGGTGGAGCGACCGCGCGGCGCTGGATGCTTTCCGCGGTGCGGGCGTGTCCGACCAGCAGGGCGCGATGATCCGGGAAGCCCGGGTCACCGAGTTCACGGTCGGCGACGAAACCTCACTGCGCTGACCGACCGCGCCCGGCTAGCGCGCGCAGCCCTCGCCGTTGTCCGGATGTTCGGTCGGGTTCGGGTACGGCCCGTTGCGCAGGGTTTCGTGCAAGGCGTCCGAGATCGCCGCCAGATTGGCGCCCGCGCGGTGAAAGGCTTGGGCGACAGTGGAATTCGGGTCCTGCAGGCCGGCCAGAACGAGGTGTTCGGTGCCGAGGGCGGTATGGCCCGCCCGGCGCGCGATCGCCGAGGCATCGTCCAGCATTCGTCGCAGGGCGGGGGTGTGCGGTAGCGGTTCCGCGTTCATGCCTCCATGATCGCCCTCGTCGGCAACTTCGGAGCAATATTGGAATGTTCCGTGATCAGCGGGAGGGGCGCCGGATCAGGGGTGCAGCGGTTTCCGCCGCGGGCGCACGATGCGGTGGGTGATCTTCCAGCCGGCGCCGATGCGCTGGATGGTGTCCTCGTAGGTGGCGCTGCCGACCGTACCGTCGGTCATGACGCCGAACCCCTTGGACAGGGCGCGGACGGTGCCGTCGGCGACCTCGTTGATGACGATGTTCGTGACGTGGTGGGCGACGGGGTTGTTGTCGCCCATCGCCAGCGCGGCGTCGCGGCAGGCGGGAATTCCGACCAGGACGCCGCCGCCCATGGCGCTGACGTCGTAGACGACGTCCTCGGCGAACAGGGCGGGCCAGCCGTCGAAATCGCCGTTGTCGGTCAGGTGGCCGTGCAGATTGATCAGATCGGTGATCGCGAAGTGGTCTTCCGCGGACAGCATGTCGGGTCCTCCGGCGGTCCAGGCGAGGGGAGTGGTCAGCGGAAGCCGGTGTCGGCGGCCCAGGGTTCGAGTTCGTCCAGATCGGCGAGGCGCTGGGTCAGGGTGGCGCGGATGCCGGTGAATGCCTCGGGGCCGAGCGGCAGCCGCAAGGGCGGTTCGTCCATGGCGACCGCGCGCAGCACGGCCGCGGCGGCGCGGGCCGGATCGCCGGGCTGGGCGCCGTCCTGGGCCTGGAAGCGCTCGCGTTCCTCGGCGAAGATTGGTGCGTATTCGGGCATCGATTCGGCCCACTGGATGGATCGCCCGGCGAAGTCGGTGCGGAACGGTCCCGGCTCCACGATGGTGACCTTGATGCCGAACGGCGCGACCTCGTACGACAATCCCTCCGAGAGTCCCTCGACCGCGAATTTGCTGAGCGCGTAAGGGGTTCCACCGAGACGGGCGCGCACGCCGCCGACCGAGGACAGCTGCACGATATGCCCGCTGCGCTGGGCCCGCATGAGCGGCAGTACCGCCTTCGTGACCGAGATCAGGCCCCAGACATTGGTTTCCATCAGTGCGCGCAGTTGCTCGTCGTCGCATTCCTCGAGCGCGCCGCGCAGTCCGTAGCCGGCGTTGTTGACCAGAACGTCGATGCGGCCGAACCGAACTCGCGCCTCCTCGACCGCCGCGGTGATCGACGCCGGGTCGGTGACGTCCAGCTGTGCGACGAGCACCCGCTCCGGAGCATGATCTCGAAGTTCGGCAAGGGATTCGGTTTTGCGCGCGGTGGCGACCACGCTGCCGCCGTCGGCCAGCACCGCCTCCGCGATCGCGCGGCCGAAGCCGCTGCTGGTGCCGGTGATGAACCAGACGTGATCGGTGGTCATGGTGGAGGCCTCCTGTGTCGGATCGTCGTCGAAGCCGGGCCTTGCGACCGCATGCGGTGCCCGCGGCGAACCGCCGGCACCGGGTGCGGTCGCGCGGTGATCAGCCGGCGGGGTTGATCACCAGAATCTGGGCCCAGTAGGCCGCCTGCTCCGGACCGACGAGAGGCAGCAGGTAGTCGAAGACGATGGACGACATGCGGTGTGGAACTCCTTGTACTCGAGGAACTATTACTCGACGACTCTCGCCGCGCGGCGCACTCTCGTTACTGCACGGACCCCCGAATCCGTGGGTACGCCGTGGCCTGTCACCATCGGCAACAGTAACAGCGCGCTCGGACAGTCGCAGGCCCAGCGGAAAACGGACTCGACGGGGGGATTCGGCGTACGGTAGCGTGATCTGGACGTAGGTCCGACTCCTCGGAGTGATACCCGTCCGCTCTGAATGATGTGATATTTCTTTCCGGAATGATCCGGTTC
This sequence comes from Nocardia sp. 852002-20019_SCH5090214, assembly GCF_001665865.1. Lineage (NCBI taxonomy): Bacteria > Bacillati > Actinomycetota > Actinomycetes > Mycobacteriales > Nocardiaceae > Nocardia > Nocardia sp. 852002-20019_SCH5090214. The sequence goes on from NZ_LZMK01000321.1 coordinate 21,340, forward strand.
GCGGGCTGTCGATGTTCGCACTCGCAACGATCCGTCGACCCCCGTTGCACGCGCCGGAACCGTGTGGCCGCCGTCGTGGTGACCGATCGCGAAATCGCAGGCACCGGAGCTTCGCGCGGTCCGCGCCCGGTCGCCGCCCGGTCCGGCCGGCGGGCGCATTCCCGGCAAATGCGGGCGAATCGGCTGGTCCCGGCGTGTCCCGCGCGACGAACCGCCCCGGAGTGGCCGGAACCGTGACCGACGTCATACAGTGTTGGCCGTTGGAAGTGTCGTTGCCGGGGGTGGCAGCGGCTATGGGTGCTACGAGTGTCGGAAAGCAGGTTCTGTATATATGCGAGTAGTTCGCAAGTTGGCGGCCGGTGCATTGATCGCCGCAGCTGCGTCGGGTGTGGCGGTGTTGGGCGCGGGATCGGCGTCCGCGGTCGCGGTCACTCCGCTGCCGGGTGGCGTCCAGGTGGACCTCAGCCCCGGTGACACCCAGTGGGTCCACCAGACCCATTTCGGCCAGTCGATCGCGGTGCTGCCGCACCCGTCGGCCGCCTCGTTCGGCCAGGCTCTCGATGCCGCGGCGACCCTGTCGTCGCAGTACCCCGACGGCCGCGTCGTCTTCACCGTGTACGGCCCGTTCGATCAGCTGAACGGCACCATGCTGGCGCTCAAGTAAGGTTCAGCGCCCCGCGTGGAACTGCATCCCAGGATCGTCTCGGCACCGGTGGATTTCGGTGTCGTGCGATCCGAATTCGGACTCGCCTCGGAATATCCGTCCGAGGCGGTCTCGGAGGCCCGCGACGCAGCCGATGCGTTCGCGGGCGTCCGGGCCGATCGCACCGACATCCCGTTCGTGACGATCGACCCACCCGGCGCCATGGATCTCGACCAGGCGCTGCATCTCGAACGCACCCCGACCGGATTCCTGCTGCACTACGCCATCGCCGATGTGGGCGCGGTGGTCGCGCCCGACGGGGCGCTCGCGCGGGAATCCCTCGCCCGGGGCCAAAGCTTCTATCTGCCCGACGGCACCGTGCCGCTGCATCCGCCGGTGCTCTCGGAAGGGTCGGCGAGTCTGCTGCCCGGCGCCGTTCGTCCCGCCGCGCTCTGGACCATCGACTGCGACGACAAGGCCGAGCCGCGACGCTTCTCGGTGCGGCGCGCCCTGGTTCGCTCCCGCGCCCGCCTCGACTATCCCGGCGTCCAGGCCGACGCCGACGCCGGCCGCCTGCATCCCTCGATCGCGGCACTGCCGGAATTCGGCCGCCTGCGGATCGAGGCCGGGTTGGCGCGCGGCGCGATCGAACTGCGGCTGCCCGCGCAATCGGTGATTCCCGACGGACGCGACCACGACACCGAACACTGGCAGCTGGCGGTCGAGCCGCGCACCGCCACCGACGACTGGAACGAACAGGTCTCGCTGCTCACCGGCATCTGCGCGGCCCGAATCATGTTGGCCGACACCGATTCCGACGCCCGCATCGGATTGCTGCGCACGATGCCTGCGCCACCGGCCTCGGCGATCGCGTCCATGCGCCGCACCGCCGCCGCGCTCGGGGTGCGCTGGCCGGCGGGTATGCCGGTGGGGCGGATGCTGGCCGGCCTCGATCCCAACACCCCCGCCGCGCTGGTGCTGAACTCGGAGGCGACCAGCCTCCTGCGCGGCGCGTCCTACACCGTGCTCGACGGGCAAGCGCCGGATGTGTTGCAGCACAGCGGGATCGGCGCTGCCTACGCACACGTGACGGCGCCGCTGCGCCGCCTCGCCGACCGCTACGCGACGGAAGTCTGCCTGGCTCGCTGCGCGGGCACCCCGGTGCCGCAGTGGGTTCGCGACGGACTCGGCGCCGCCGCCGACGCGATGCGGCGCAGCGACGCGGTCGGCGGCAAACTCGAACGCGCGTGCATCGACCTCACCGAATCCACCGTGCTCGCATCACGTCTGGGCGACGTGTTCGAGGCGGTGGTCATCCGCGAGGGCAACGGCAACCGATCCGCCGAGATCTTCGTCGCCGATCCGCCGGTACTCGGCAAATGCGCCGGGGCACCGCCCGAAGGCCGGCGGGTGCGAGTGCGCCTGGACATCGCGGACCCAGATAAACGCGTGGTCGGTTTCAGCTTCCCGGCGGACGCGCGCGAGGCGTCCGATCAGGACAGGTAGTCGTAGTTCAGGAATTCGATGAGGGACGGGTACTGGTCGAGGGCGGTGCGCGCGGCTTCGACCTCGGCGGCGCACAGCAACTCGTAGGGCGTCGTATCGTCGCCGCGGCCGCGCACGATTTCGGCGCGGGCGGTGATGGTGGCCAGCGCCTCGATGGCGTCGCGGTGGTCGCCCAGGACGCCCTGCACCTTCTTCGCGCGCCGGGCCAGGTCCTCGGCGGGGCCGTCGAGGATATCGGTGGCGGCTTCGGCGCTGTAGCGTAAACGCTTGGCGGCCTTGCGGATATCGTGCAGCGCTTCGACCCGATCGGTGTCCTCGACGGCTCGTTCCGCGTCGACCCGGTCCTTCAGCCGGCGCAGGTCCGCGCGCACCGCGGCCGTGAACACGCGGTCGGCGTCGCGACGGGCGCGTTTGCGGCGCAGCGGCGGATGGGTGCGCAGGCCGACCACTCGCGCGCGCAGCAGGTCGTAGCGCTCACCGTCGAGTTCCCGCAGCACGGTTCGGTGGGCGTCGGTGTAGGCCGCGCGCTCCGCGCTCACCAGCCGCCGCCCGAGATGCCGCTGCACGTCGGGATATTCGTCCAGCAGCGCGGCGAACCGGTCGGCGCGCACCTCGGCGTCGCGGGCGATGCCGAGCAGCCCCGCCAGCCACCGCAATTCGTCGCGGATGGCATCTATCTCGCCGCGGTGGAACACCTTCCGATACGACCGCAGCACCGACCGCAGCCGGCGGGTGGCGACCCGCATCTGGTGCACCGAATCCGATTCGTCGGCACGGACCTTCGGTTCCGCCGACAGCAGCCGGTCCACGTCCTCACCGAGAGCGGCGACGACGGCGGGACCGGCTGCGCCGCTCATCGCCGATCCCGGAATTCGTCGGTGGCCTCGATCAGATGATGGGTGGTCCCCGGCTCGGCCGCGGCATGCCCGGCATCGGCCACCAGATGCAGCCGCGAACCGGGCCAGGCCCGATGCAGATCCCAGGCGCTGACCGCCGGGCAGACGATATCGTGGCGGCCCTGCACGATCACCGCGGGAATATGCGCGATCCGGTCGATATCGCGCAGCAGCTGGTTCTCTTCCAGGAATCCGCCGTGCACGAAGTAGTGGTTCTCGATGCGGGCGAAGGCCAGGGCGAAGCGGGGTTCGGCGGATTCGGCGACCCGTTCCGGTTGTGGCAGCAGCGAACTCGTCGCGCCTTCCCAGCTGGACCACGCCACGGCGGCGGCGGTCGCGACGTCCTGATCGGGGGAGTGCAGCAGCCGGTGATAGGCCGCCACCAGATCCCCGTCGCGCTCGCCGTCCGGGATCGGCGCCAGGTACTTCTCCCATTCGTCGGGATAGACGAATCCGGCGGCGCCGTTGTAGTACCAGTCGATTTCCTTGCGCCGCAACAGGAAAACGCCCCGCAGCACCATCTCCGTCACGCGCTCGGGGTGGGTCTGGGCGTAGGCCAGCGCCAGCGTCGAACCCCAGGACCCGCCGAAGACCTGCCAGCGCTCGATCCCCAGATGGGTGCGCAGCCGCTCGATATCGGCCACCAGATGCCAGGTGGTGTTGACCTCCAGACTCGCCCCGTCGGCCACATGCGGCGTCGAACGCCCGCACCCGCGCTGGTCGAACAGCACGATCCGGTAGGCGGCGGGATCGAAGAACTGCCGGTGCATCGGATCGGTGCCGCCACCCGGGCCGCCGTGCAGGAACACCACCGGCTTGCCGTCGGGGTTGCCCGACTCCTCCCAGTAGATGTGCTGCCCATCGCCCACGTCGAGCATGCCCTCACGGTAGGGCTCCAGCGGCGGGTAGAGGGTGCGCATCAGAAGGCGATTCCCGAGGCGAGATCGGGCAGTTCCAGCGCCTGCAGCGCCTGCGTGCGAACATCGGAGCAGGTCTTGGTGGTGATCCGGTCCACCACGGCCTTGTCGCCGAGCACCGCCAGGTTGATGCCTCCGTTCTCCGCGGCCCACTGGTGCACCGTGATGTTCAGCGCCACCTTGCCCAGTGTCGGGCCCTGCACCCGCCAGTCCGACAGCTGTGGCGAGATGGCGTCGCACAGCTTCTGTGCGACCGGGTCGGGAACCTGGATGGGACTGGTCTGTCCCGGCTTGGCGGTGACGCCGGCCGAACCGCTGGGCCGCGCGGCCGTCGAGGTCGCCGAAGCGCCGGATTTCTCGGGGCCGGCCGAACCCGTGCTTTCGCCACCACATCCGGCGACCAGCACGACGGCCAGCGCCGCACCGACGGCGAGCGCTCCGCGAGTCATCCAACGGCTCTGCGACATCTGTTCCCTTTGTTCGATTCCGGCGTGCATCCGGAGTTCCTGCTGTGGACCTACGAGTCTGCCACCTCACCGCGAGTGGACGGGTGGCTCAGGCGAAGTTCGCGCGCAGCAGGTCCAGCATCTCGGTGACGAAGGGCGCGAACCGTTCGCCGGGGCGGCCCGGTGCCGTGTCGATGGTCAGCCACGAATGCAGGGTGGTCAGCGGCGCGAGGCGTTCGGCCAGCTCGATCTCGCGGTCGGTGACGGTGGTCAGTTCCCGCCAGGCGTCGAAATACGCCGCGCGCTGCGGATCCCGGAAGGTGCGCACGGACAGGAAGGGATGGGTGATCAGCGCGTCGCCCCAGTCGAACACCGCGGCGGTGGCGCGGAAGACGTGGCCCGGATACAGGTCGTTGTGTTCCACGCTCAGCCGGCCGTACCGCGCGAGTTCGGCAGCGGCCGATTCGATCGCGAACTCCAGTCCCGGGGCGCGGTCGGCGAAGTGGCGGTAGACCTCGATCAGGCGCACCGGCGGCAGGTACGGAGTTCCGGTGTCGCGCAACGATTCCGCGTGCGTGCAGACGGTGTGCTGCAGGCCGGCGTAGGACCGCAGCACCGATTCCCATTCCGGGGGACGCGGCGGCGGCGCGTCCGTACCGTCGAGTGCGAAGTGGCGGTCGAGTGGTCCGGTTCGCATGGTCTCGCCGCCGTCGCCTCCGAGGAACCATCCGTTCTCACGATGCACCGCAAGGGGTTTCGGCACCGATCCCGGAACGAGCCGATCCAAGGCCGCCAGCAGCGGGCCCTCGTGGGCGAACGCGCGCGCACTCGCCTTCGCCCAGACAGCTCCGCCGTTCGTCTCGATGCGGGCGAGCAGCGTCCAGTCCCGCCGCCGCATCTCCTGCGCGCCGGTCACGGTCAGTCCCCGCTGCGCGAGTTCCCGGGTGGCCCAGTCGATCAGTGGTTGCAGTGGTTGATCGGCCACCGATACAGGGGCGTTCATCGGGACAACCTAATCAGCTCGGCCATCGTCGGTGCGGCCGGCCGGAGCCGGTCTCGCACAGGCGATCACAGCGTCAGGTACTCGCCCAGCTCCCACGGGGTGACCTGGGCGCGGTAGGTGGCCCACTCGTGGCGCTTGTTGCGCAGGAAGAAGTCGAACACGTGCTCGCCCAGCGTTTCGGCGACCAGCTCGGACCGCTCCATCGCCCGCAGCGCCTCGTCCAGGGTCGAGGGCAGCTCGCGGAAGCCCATCGCGCGGCGTTCGGCGGTGGTCAGTGACCACACGTCGTCCTCGGCCTCGGGGGGCAGCGTGTACCCCTTCTCGATACCGCGCAGGCCCGCGGCCAGCAGCACCGCGAAGGCCAGATACGGATTGCACGCGGAGTCTGGGCTGCGGATCTCGACTCGCCGCGAGGACTGCTTGTTCGGCGTGTACATCGGAACCCGGACCAGTGCAGAACGATTCGACCGGCCCCAGGAAGCGGCGGTCGGCGCTTCGCCACCGTGGATCAGCCGTTTGTAGGAGTTCACCCACTGGTTGGTGACGGCGCTGATCTCGTTGGCGTGCTCGAGAATGCCCGCGATGAACGCACGCGCGGTCTCGGACAGGTTGTTCGGGTCGTCGGGATCGGCGAAGGCGTTGTGCTCACCCTCGAACAGGCTCATGTGGGTGTGCATGGCCGAACCCGGATGGTCGGAGAAGGGCTTGGGCATGAACGAGGCCCGCACGCCTTCGTCGATGGCCACCTCTTTGATGAGGTAGCGGAAGGTCATCACGTTGTCGGCCATCGACAGCGCGTCGGCGTAGCGCAGGTCGATTTCCTGCTGGCCGGGCGCACCCTCGTGATGGCTGAACTCCACCGAGATGCCCATCGATTCGAGCGCGTCGATGGCGTGGCGGCGGAAGTTCGGCGCCTCGTCGTGGACGGCCTGATCGAAGAAGCCGCCGTTGTCGGCGGGCACCGGACGGCCGTCCTTGAGCGCCGAGCGGATCAGGAAGAACTCGATCTCCGGATGCACATAGCAGCTGAACCCCAGGTCACCGGCCTTGTTCAACTGCCGGCGCAGCACGTGCCGCGGATCGGCCCACGACGGCGAGCCGTCGGGCATCGCGATATCGCAGAACATGCGCGCCGAATGCTGATGGCCCTTGCTGGTGGACCACGGCAGTACCTGGAACGTCGACGGATCGGGCTTGGCGACCATATCGGCCTCCGACACCCGGGCGAAGCCTTCGATCGCCGAGCCGTCGAATCCGATGCCCTCCTCGAAGGCGCCTTCCAGCTCCGCGGGGGCGATCGCCACCGACTTCAGATATCCCAGGACGTCGGTGAACCAGAGTCGCACGAAGCGGATGTCCCGCTCCTCGAGCGTCCGCAGCACGAATTCCTTCTGGCGATCCATACGCGCGAGCGTAGGCACCCGCGGTTAAATCCGTGTTACATCGTGCAACAACCGCCGGTCCGCATGTGTGGCGTCAGCCGCAGGTGAGTCCTTCCGGCGGTGTCTTCAGGTCGATGAGGTAGGCGAAGACGGCGTCGTCCACGCACGGCACGCCCCCGGAGAGGAACGCGGTGTGGCGGGTTCCCTTGTTGGTGATCAGCGCCGCGCCCAGCTGATGGGCCAGATCGACACCGGCCTGATACGGGGTGGCCGGATCCGCGGTCGTGGAGATGACCACGGTCTTGGGCAGGCCCGGTGCGGAAATGTTGTGCGGGGAGCCGCTGTTGGGCACGGGCCAGAACGCGCACATCTCGAGCGGCGCCTGCCCGGTGGCGTGGCCGTCGTCGAGGAACGGGGCAACTTTGCGGTATTCCGCGTCCTGCTTATCGGTGTCGCCGCGGTCCTTGATGGCCGGATCGTCGACGCAGTGGATGGCCAGGAACGCGTCCTGCGAATTGTCGTAGGTGCCGTCCTTGCTGCGGCCGTCGTAGAGATCGGCGAGCTGCAGCAGGATGTCGCCCTTGCCCTTGGCCAGCTGAGCCAGGCCCGCGCTCAGCACATTCCAGCTGTCCTCGGCGTAGAGGGTGTTCTGCACACCGGTGACCGCGTCGCTGTAGGTGAGCCCGCGGCCGTCGCGGGTCTCGGCCGGATGGTTCCAGAGCGGGTTGACCAGATCGTGGAAGCGGGCCACCGTCTGACTCGCGTCCTGGCCCAGCGGGCAGTCCGGTTTGCTCGCGCAGTCGGCGGCGTAGGCGTCGAACGCCTTCTGGAATCCGGCGGCCTGCTGCACCGATTCCTTCTCCGGATCGGCGTCCGGATCGAGGGCGCCGTCGAGCACCATGGCCCGCACCTTGTCCGGGAACTTCTCGGCGTAGGTGTAGCCGAGCCGGGTGCCGTAGGAGTAGCCGACGTAGTTGAGCTTGTCGTCGCCGAGCACTCCCCGGATGATGTCCATGTCCTGCACCACCTCGCGAGTGCCGACGTGGGCGAGGAATTCGTTGCCGGTCTTCTCGGTGCAGTGGGCGGCGAAGTCCTTGTTCTCCTGCTCGGCGGCCGCGATGCCGGCGGGGGTGTAGTCCTTGGGCGGTTCGGCGCGTTGCTGATCCCACTGCTGCCCGGTCAGACATTCGATCAGCGGCGTGGAGGCGCCGACACCGCGCGGATCGAAACCGATGCGGTCGAATCGCTGCGCGAGCGGGGTGTCCTGTCCCTGCGCGGCCATCCACAGTCCGGCCTGGCCGGGCCCGCCCGGGTTGAACAGCAGCGATCCGATGCGCTGCCCGGTCGCCTTGATCCGGGAGACCGCGATCTGCGCGGTCGCGCCCTCGGGCTTGTCGTAATCGATCGGCACCGAGATGTGCGTGCATTCGGTGCCCTGCGGGAATCGGGTCGAGGAATCGCCGAATCCGTCACAGCTGCCCCACGCCGGCACCTGGGTGTAGTACTTCTGCAGCGCGGCCGGACTCGGCGCGGACGGCTGGGCGACGGGGTGATTCTTCGACGTCGACGAGCAGGCGGCGGCCACACACATCAGGGCCACCGCGGCTGCGACGCGACCGGATCGCGACAAGGACATGCGCGCCATCCTTCCATCTCCGCCTGTGATCATTACGGCGTCCGCGGCGGCCTCCGTGGTTGAGCGGGCTGCCTCCGCCGGCCGCGTCGTTCCCGCCGCGTGTGACGAATCCCATCCCGGGCACGCCTTAAACGCGGCACTGTCGCGGTGGCAGACTGGACGGGTCATAGCAACCCGGGGACCCGATCGGGCCTCGAGGACAGACGAAAGGGACGATGATGTCCGCTGCTCAGGATAATCCTGCTTCCGAAACCACCGCCTACGGTGCCGCACCGACAACTTCCCGGCGGAAGACGCGAGTACAGCACCTGCAGCAATGGAAATCCGCGGGCGAGAAGTGGGCGATGCTGACCGCCTACGACTACTCCACCGCGAAGCTGTTCGAAGAGGCCGGCATCCCCGTGCTGCTGGTCGGCGATTCGGCGGCCAACGTGGTCTACGGCTACGACACCACCGTGCCGATCACGATCGAGGAACTGCTGCCGCTGGTACGCGGCGTGGTCCGCGGGGCGCCGCATGCCCTGGTGGTGGCCGATCTGCCGTTCGGCAGCTACGAGGGCTCGCCCGAACAGGCGCTGGCCAGCGCCACCCGCTTCATGAAGGAGGGTGGTGCGCATGCGGTGAAACTCGAAGGCGGAGAACGGGTTTCCGAGCACATCGCCCGGCTCACCGCCTCCGGCATCCCGGTGGTGGCGCATATCGGCTTCACCCCGCAGAGCGTCAACACCCTCGGCGGCTACCGAGTGCAGGGCCGCGGCGACGGGGCCGAACAACTGATCGCCGACGCCATCGCGGTGCAGGAGGCCGGGGCCGTCGCCGTGGTGATGGAGATGGTGCCCGCCGAGCTGGCCGGGCAGGTCACCCACAAGCTGACCATCCCGACCGTCGGCATCGGCGCCGGCAGCGACTGCGACGCCCAGGTGCTGGTCTGGCAGGACATGGCCGGCTACACCAGCGGTAAGACGGCCAAGTTCGTCAAGCGCTTCGGCCGCGTGGGCGACGAATTGCGCAGCGCCGCAGCGGAATACGCACGAGAGGTAGCGCAGGGTACCTATCCTGGACCGGAACACAGCTTCTGAGGAACGGGTCGGCCGCGTGCTGCGCGCGCGGTCGACCCCATTTCGGCGCGGACGCCGATGCCGCGGTAGGGGGCGTTCGATCCGGGTCCGAGCGATGGGCGGCTCGGGGCCGAGCTTGCTGTGGCCTCCGACCCGATACGGCTCGTTCCCGGTAGGCCGGCGGGAGGCGGCGTTCCCGCAGCCCTTCCCGAAACGGAATCGGCTCCGTGACCGACGTCGGCCGAGCACTCCCTCCACCGCCTGCGAGCAGGCAACTTCCGCATGCTCGGCCGTGACGGTAATTTGAGAGAATGGTCCGGCCACCGACTGCACGTCCCGCAGTGCCCGGTGCCGGTCGGCTGGGATTGCTGGAGCCGACGGCAGCCGCGTCGTTACGAGAGCTCGCCTGGGACAATGTCGACAGCGTTGCACTGCTGTGGGCGTTGTCGCGGTCGCCGGATGCCGATCTGGCGCTGCTGACCCTGATCCGCCTGCGCGAGGCGCTCGGGTCCGATTGGGCCGCACTGGATTCCGCGCTGCGCACCGATCTGTCGTTGCGCGGCAGGCTGTTCGCGCTGATCGGCTCGTCGAGCGCGTTCGCCGACCATCTGGTCGCCGATCCGGCGAGCTGGCAGCTGTTGCGGCGGGAACTGCCGAGCACGCGCGAGATTCTCGACGATCTGCTCGACGTGGTCGGCGCCGCGCCCGAGACCGGGCCGAACGCCGCGCCGATGCTCTACCGCGCCACCCACGCCGGACCCGACGCGATCGCGTTGCTGCGCAAGCGATATCGCGATCAACTGATGGTGCTGGCCGCCCACGATCTGGCCGCCACCGTCGAGAACGAACCGGTGCTGCCGTATCAGCAGGTCGGCAACCATCTCACCGACCTCGCCGATGCCGCACTCACCGCCGCGCTCTCGGTGGCGGTGGCGCGGATCTGCCCCGACGACCCGGTTCCGGTCCGGCTGGCGGTGGTCGCGATGGGCAAATGCGGTGCGCGCGAACTCAATTACGTCTCCGATGTCGACGTGGTGTTCGTCGCCGAACCCGCCGACACCACCGCCACCCGGCTGGCCGCGGAGATGATGGGCATCGCCGGCAGCGCGTTCTTCGACGTCGATGCGGCGCTGCGGCCGGAAGGCAAGGCCGGGGCGCTGGTGCGCACGCTGGATTCGCACATCACCTACTACAAGCGCTGGGCGCGCACCTGGGAATTCCAGGCGCTGCTGAAGAACCGCCCGGCCACCGGCGATCTGGAACTCGGCAGGCAGTACAGCGAGGCGCTCATGCCGATGGTGTGGAGCGCCTCGGAACGACCGGATTTCGTCGCCGACGTGCAGGCGATGCGGCGCCGGGTCGAAAGCCTGGTGCCCGAGGACATGCGCGAGCGGGAGCTGAAACTCGGCCACGGCAGCCTGCGCGACGTCGAATTCGCGGTGCAGCTGCTGCAGTTGGTGCACGGTAAGGCCGATGAATCGCTGCACGTGCCGGGCACGGTTGAGGCGCTGACCGCGCTGGCCGCGCGTGGCTATGTGGGCCGCGACGACGCCGCGAACCTCACCGCCTCCTACGAATTCCTGCGCCTGCTCGAGCACCGCCTGCAGTTGCAGCGGCTCAAGCGCACCCACACCTTGCCCGCATCCGACGACGAGGAGGGGATGCGCTGGCTCGCTCGCGCGGCGCATATGCGTCCCGACGGGCGCCAGGACGCGGTCGGGGTGCTGCGCAGCGAGATCAAGCGCAACACCCTGCGGGTGCGCCGGCTGCACGCGAAGCTGTTCTACCGCCCGCTGCTGGAATCGGTGGCCCGCCTCGACGCCGCCGCGTTGCGCCTGAGTCCGCAGGCCGCGGTCCGCCAGCTCGCCGCCCTCGGCTACGCCGCCCCGGAGAACGCCCTCGGCCACCTCAAGGCGCTCACCGGGGAGGTGGGGCGCAAGGGCCGCATCCAGGCGCTGCTGTTGCCGACCCTGCTCGAATGGCTCGGTGACACACCGAATCCCGATGCCGGGTTGCTGGCCTACCGGCGGGTGTCCGAAGGCCTCGACGACCAGATCTGGTTCCTGCGCGAACTCCGCGACGAGGGCGCGATCGCGCAGCGGCTGATGATCGTGCTCGGCTCCTCGGCCTATCTGCCCGATCTGCTGATCAACGCGCCCGAAACCATCCGGATGTTCGCCGACGGACCGGACGGGCCGCTGCTGCTGACCCCGAAGGCCGAGGATGTGCGATCCAGCATCCTGGCCGGGGCCGCCCGCTACGACGATCCCAGACGGGCCGTGGCCACCGCCCGCTCGCTGCGCCGCCACGAGCTGGCCCGCATCGCCTCCGCCGACGTGCTCGGCATGCTGGAGGTGCCGCGGGTGTGCCGGGCGCTGTCATGGGTCTGGGTCGCGGTGCTCGAGGCGTCGCTGCAGGCCGTGATCCGGGCCTGGGAGGCCGAACATCAGGCGCCCGCGCCCGCGGACTTGGCCGTGATCGGCATGGGCCGTCTCGGCGGGATGGAACTGGGCTACGGATCCGACGCCGATGTGCTGTTCGTCTGCGATCCGCGTCCCGGCGCGGACGAGACGGTCGCGGTGAAATGGGCGATCGGCGTCGCCGAACAGGTGCAGCGGCTCCTCGGCGCGCCCAGTACCGATCCGCCGCTGCAGGTCGATGCGGGGCTGCGGCCCGAGGGACGCAACGGCGCGCTGGTCCGCACCCTGGCCGCCTATCGCGCCTACTACCAGCAGTGGGCGCAGCCGTGGGAAGTGCAGGCGCTGCTGCGCGCACATCAGGTCGCCGGCAACGAGGAACTGGGTTTGCGGTTCCTGCATTCCATCGATCCGGTGCGCTATCCCAAGGGCGGGGTCTCCGAGGAGGCCGTGCGCGAGATCCGGCGGATCAAGGCGCGCGTCGACTCCGAACGCCTGCCGCGCGGCGCGAATCCGGCCACCCACACCAAACTCGGCCGCGGTGGTCTCGCCGATATCGAGTGGACCGTGCAACTGCTGCAACTCCAGCACGCGCACGAGGTGCCGGAGCTGCACAACACCTCCACGCTCGAATGCCTCGCGGTGATCGAACAGAACAAACTGCTCGACGCCCTCGATGTGGAGCTGCTGCGCGACGCCTGGCTCACCGCCACCAAGGCCCGCAACGCCCTGGTGCTGGTGCGCGGCAAACCCGCCGACCAGCTGCCCGGGCCCGGGCCGTTGCTCTCGGCCGTGGCGCGGGTCGCGGGCTGGCCGACCGACGACGGCAGCGAATTCCTCGACCACTACATGCGCGTCACGAGGCGGGCGAAGACGGTCGTCGAACGCGTCTTCGGCGGCGGGTGAGCGAGGCCTAGATCCGTCGCGGCGGGGTACGCGATCAGTGACACCGATGCGTGGGCGCGGCGGTTGTCGCGGTCACGTCGGTCACCGGGGGCGGTAGGCGGCGCTTTCGTGGACCGGCGATGAATTCTCGCGATACGGCCGGCTTTGTGGGCCGAAAACGTGTTGCGGGGAACAGACCGGACGCGATATCGGTTGGTACAGAGTGTGCTGTGCCGTCCTGACCGTGCGAGGGGCCCCGCAGAGCCGGAACGAGCGTTCCGCATACTGTATCGGTACGCGACCATTCGGGAGGACCGCCATGGTGAGGATGTTCGTGGACGTGCGCAGCGCCCACCAACTCGACGACACACGCGATGCGCTGCGTGATCGGAGACCGTGATGGCTGAACTCAATTCGGCCGTCACCGGTTACCGCACCTATCGGCACGCCGCCCTGAATCCGACCCGCGCCGTGCGGGTTCCGCTGATCGTGGTGCTGTTGCTGGTCGGTGTGGTGCTGCTGTACGCGGCCGACCGCGCCTCCCGGGAAGGTGTCAATCGCGGCTGGTTCGTGGCGATTTCGCTGTCGGGCCTGTTCGTGGCGCGCGGACTGCATCTGCGGCGGCCGATCACGCTGCCGCACTTCACGGTCGCGGTGATCGTGCTCGGGGTGTCCAATATCGCCTACCGCAGCGACCACGGCACCGTCGGCTTCGTCTGCCTCGCCTCCACGGGCCTGATCCTGATGCTGCCGCAGAGTTCGCGCCCGCAACCGGATCAGCAGCATCGCATCGCCGCACTGGTCGACCGCACCGTCGAGGATCCGCTGGCCCCGTTCGCCCTGCATTCGGCCAAATCCTATTTCTTCAGCGCCGATTCGAACGCCGCGATCGGCTACCGCGCGCGCTTCGGCATCGCGGTCGTCGCGGGCGACCCGGTCGGCAACTGCGCCGAATTCGGCCGGCTCATCGCCGAGTTCTCCGAATTCGCTTCCGCGCGCGGCTGGCGGATCGCGGTGCTGGGCGCCAGCCCCGCGGTCACCGAACTGTGGCGCACCCGCGCGACCGATCATCATGGCCTGCACGCCATTCCGATCGGCCGTGACGTGGTGGTCGAGGTCGACTCGTTCGATATGGTCGGCCGCAAATTCCGCAACCTGCGCCAGGCGGTGAGCCGCACCCGCAACTTCGGCGTCAAGACCGAGGTGATTCCCGAACGCGAACTCGACCGCGAGATGCGCGAGGCGCTGCTGGGCATCGTCGACGAGTGGGGGACCGGCCACCAGACCCGCGGCTTCTCGATGATCCTGGACCATCTGCTCGACGGCCGGAATCCGGGCATGCTCGTGGTGATCGCCCGCGACGGTGAGGGCCGGGTCGCCGGATTCCAGCGCTACGGATCCTCCAATCACGGCAGCGAACTCAGCCTCGATGTGCCGTGGCGGCGCAAGGATGCCCCGAACGGCTTGGACGAGCGGATGATCGTCGACCTCGTCGACTACGGCCGTGACCACGACGTGCACCGCATCTCGCTGGCGTTCGCGGCATTCCCCGAACTGTTCGCCGACAAGGAACGATCGCGCTCCAAGCAGGTCATCTACGTGCTGGCCCGCACGCTGGATCCGCTGATCCGGCTGGAATCGCTGTATCGGTTCCTGCGCAAGTTCAACTCCTTCGGCAATCAGCGCTTCGTCCTCATCCGCTGGCGTGAAATCGTCTTCACCGTGCTCGCGCTGCTGACGCTGGAATTCGTTCCGCACCGCAAACAGGGCTGACCCGCGATCACGCCAGATTGCCCTCGTAGCACAGACCGGTTCCGCGCCAGGTCGGCTGCGGCGCAACGCTTCCGCGATCGAAGCGCCATGCGCTGACGGGTTCGGCGGCCTTCCAGAACAAGCGGCCGTCGTGGCCACGCACCACCTGGTAGACGTCGTCGGCGCCCTCGACCAGTTGATTGCCGACGCAGTAGTCGTTGTACGCGGTGCCGGGCTGGCGCGCGCCCAGACTGAAGTGCGCGGCCGGGTCGCCGGCCGAGCCCGGGTTGGCGACGGTATCGGGCCGGTCCGACGCCGCGCCGGCCGACCACATGGGAGTGCCGCGGCCGTCGGCGCCGCAGGTGTAGCCGCGACCGCCCGCGATGACGGTAGCGCCGGCAGGGTGGGAGGTTCCGGCCCACAGGCAGCCGGTGGCGGGTTGGGCGGCCGATCGCCTGGATTCGGCCTCGGCGGGCGCCGCGGTGAAGCCGAGGCCCGCGGCGGTGAGCGCCGCCAGGGCGGGAAGGGTGAGGGATGCGCGGGGGTGTCGGGGCATGGTCTCGGCCTCTCTGCTCGCCGTTGAGCATCTACTATCTACGTAGGTAAATAGTAGATGAACACATGGTGCGCGCGCCATGTCGTGGTCGTCACCGTGCGGCATCCGTGCCGATATCGAGATATCCGTTGCGCATTCGCGCGGGCGCCCGATTACGATGTGAGCGCTCGGGAGACGGGGGGACCGCTGTGCGGAATCCGGATCGTCGTCGGTCCGGGCGTCGACAGTGGTATTCGGGGAGGACACGAGATGAGATACAACAGGCGGCTGCGGCTGGCCGCGGCGGCCGGGTTGCTGGTGCTCGGCGCGGTATCGGCCGGATGCGGCACCGATGCGAAAACGACTGTGGCGCACGATGTTGCCGCGACCAACGAGAATCCGTGGGCGCTCAGCGGCGCCGCGCCCAATGCCTCCGGCCCGAGCGGTCCGCGACCGGGCGTGCCCGACGCGCCGCTGCACGCCGACAACGGTGACGGCGGCGAGATGGACCGGCTGGCCCTCAACACCTTGTCGGATCTGCAGGACTACTGGGGCGCCGAATACGCCGAGAACTTTCCGGGCACCTTCAAGCCGGTGGGTCACTTCATTTCCTGGGATGCCAACGCGCCCAAGGAACAATCGGTCACCTTCTGCCGCTCCAGCACCTATCACGTGGTGAACGCGGCCTACTGCAAGATCGACAAGACCGTCGGGTGGGATCGCGGCAAACTGCTGCCGCTGATCTCGAACAAGTACGGGAAGATGGCCGTGGTCATGGTGCTCGCGCACGAGTACGGTCACTCGCTACAGGACCAGGCCCGGCTCAACGGATTCTTCACGCCCGGAATCGTGCTCGAACAGCAGGCCGACTGCTTCGCGGGTGTGTTTCTGCGGCATGTGGCCGAGGGCGGTTCGGCGCATTTCACCCTGAACACGACCGACGGGCTCAACGGTGTGCTGGGTGCGACGGTCGCCGTGCGCGACCGCGACCCCGACAACCCGAAGAATGTGCACGGCTCGGCATTCGAGCGCGTGACGGCGGTGCAGATCGGCTGGTCCGACGGCGCGGCCGGGTGTAAGGGCATCACCAAGAAGGAGATTCAGCAGCGCCGCGGCGGCCTGCCGACCACCTTCGAACCCGGCGACGAGGAGAATCAGATGGGTGTCGACGTCGACGGGCTCAATGCCGTCGCCGCCGCGCTCGCCCGGATCTATCCACTGCCGCAGCCGCCGGTGCTCGACTATTCCGGAATCGCCGAGAATTGCCCGAAAGATACTGCGGTGGAGCCGGTTTCGTACTGCCCGGCGAGCAATACCGTGGGCACCGATGTGCCGGAACTGGCCAAGCGTGCCGGTCAGCAACCGGGCGACGGGGACCCGCTGTCCGCGGTGGTCGACGGCAACTACAACGCCTACGTCGTGTTCATCTCCCGCTATGTGCTCGCGGTGGAACGAGATCGGCACCTGTCGCTGCAAGGACCGGAATCCGCCGGGTTGCGCACCGCCTGCCTGTCCGGCGTCGTGACCACCAAACTCAGCGATCCGGCCGGCGATCCCCGGCTCACCGCGGGTGACCTGGACGCCGCGGTGTCGGGTCTGCTGGCCGACGGCCTGGCCGCGAGCGATACCGACGGCAAGGTGGTGCCCAGCGGGTATCAGCGACTCGACGCGTTCCGCGCCGGGGTGCTCGACGGTGAGACGGCCTGCCTGAACAACTACAAGTGACGAGCAGGGGCGACCGGATCGCCGGTCGCCCCTGCCGTGCTGTGTCGTCGGACGGCCCGGACCGCGTGTCCTCGGCGGTCTCGGCCGTGTCCGGTCTCAGACCGCGCTGGTGGGGAGGGTGCGCAGGGAGCTGAGGGTGGTCGCGACCGCGCGGGCGGCCTCGGCGCCCTTGGTGTGGAAGTGCTTGGTGAAGTAGTCCACGTGCTCGCTGTGCTCGTGGAAGTGATGCGGGGTCAGCACCACGGAGAACACCGGGACGTCGGTCTCGAGCTGTACGCGCATGAGCCCGTCGACCACGGCCGAGGCGACGAAATCGTGCCGGTAGATGCCGCCGTCGACGACCAGCGCCGCGGCCACCACCGCCGCGTACCGGCCGGTGCGGGCCAGCCGCTGCGCGTGCAGCGGGATCTCGAACGCGCCGGGCACGTCGAACACCTCGACGGCATCCGCCGAATACCCCAGATCGCCGTACTCGGCCAGGAAACCCGCGTAGGCCTGGGTGACGATGGACTGGTGCCAGTTGGCCCGGATGAAGGCGATGCGTCCCTGGTCGGTATTGCTCATTCTCGGATGTTACTGCGCGCCGGTGTGCTCCTCCAACCAGCGCACCAGGTCGCCGAGTACCTTCTCGCGCTCGGGTTCGTTGAAAACCTCGTGGTAGAGGCCCGGATACCGCAGCACCGTGAGATCGGTCGCGGTGGCGCCGGCCTCGATCCGATCGGCGCCCACCGGGGCCGCCAGGGCATCCTCGCCGCCGTGCAGCACCAGCGTCGGCACCCGCAGCGCGTCCAGATGAGCGAGGACGAATTCGGCGCCACGCAGAATCTCGGTCGCCGTGCGGGCCGGTAGTTTGCCGCGGTAGACCAGCGGATCCTGATCGTAGGCGCGTACCACCTCCGGATCGCGGCTGATCTGCGCCGAATCCAGTTGCAGCACACCCAGATTCGGCGCCCAGCGGCTCAACGCGGGAGCGAGCAGTCGCTGCACGGGGTTGCCGGCCTCGATGACCACCGGCGGCGCCGACACCGCGATGCCCGCGACGTCCAGCGGCGCCCGCGTCGCCAGATACAGCGTGATCAGGCTGCCCATGCTGTGCCCGAGGACGAACCGGGGCAGGCCCGGATGCTTCGCACTCGCGATATCCAGCATGGTGTTCACATTGTCGGCGGCCGCGTCGATCGATTCGATATTCGACTGGCCGCCGCCGGAGCGGCCGTGGCCGATGTGGTCGAAGGCGTAGACCGCGAAACCGCTGTCCGCCAGCCGTTTACCCACATGGTCGTAGCGCCCGGAGTGTTCGGCGACGCCGTGTACCAGCACCACGACCGCGCGCGCCTGTTCGGGCAGCCAGGCCCGCCAGAACACCTGCCCGCCGTGGGCGTCGAATTCGCCGGTATCGCCTGTCGTCATCGCTGCCTCCGTCTGCGCCGTCGCTGCGCCGCCATTGTCGCGCACGGCGGGCCGGAGCGTTGCACATCGGCCCGCCGCGCCGGGATCGATGGTCAGCCCAGGTCGTAGTCGAACCAGATCCGGTGGGTGCCGTCGGCGTCGACCGCCAGACCGCCGGTTCCGGTGATCTCGCTCAGTTCCCCGGTGCCGCTGCTGGGCACGATCGTGAAGAATTCGGCGCTGCGGTCCTCGCCCGCGGTGGTCGCCGAATGGGCGAAGTTGAACGTGCCGGCCAATCCGTTGAGCGAGCCCTCGAACGACTCCATCGCGACATAGGTGCCCCGGCCCGACAGCTGGTCGAACGCGGCGGTGAACAACGTGGCCGAACGTCCGACCGCCTCACCCTCGAAATGCTTTTCCAGCCGGGCGATTCCGACCGGCGTCGCGGTGGGGATATCCGGATCGGGCAGGACGTCCGTGGCGACGAAGGATTTGACGGTGAACGTTGCTGTAGCTCGCACCCGTTGAGGGTAGCGGCGAACACCGACATTCCCGGCATCAGCCGCCGGTGCCGGTGTAGTGCGCGAGGACGCGGCGGTTGAATTCGATCAGCCGCGCGTAATTGGCCCGGGAGAGCCGTTCGTCGGTGCCGTGGATCCGCTCCAGATCCGCCGCGTCGACCAGGATCGGCGCGAAGTTGCACCGGGTGGCGGCCAGCCCGTCGTAGTGGCGGGAATCGGTGGCGCCGGGCACGATGCCGGTGGTCACCACCGCGTCGGGCACCAGGGCGCGGGTGATGTCGGCGATCAGGTCGAAGGCCGGACCGGGGCCGGTGATCCGCGAGGGTTCGGAGGCCGTTCCGATCACCTCGATCGTGACGCGCGGGTCGGCGACCACGCGGCGGCAGTGGTCGAGCACGGCGGACACCGAATCACCGGGCAGGATACGGAAATTCACCAGCGCCTCGGCGCTTTGCGGCAGCACGTTCGCCTTCACCCCGCCGCGGATCACGGTGGGGGCGGTCGTGGTGCGGACCAGCGCCTCGGTCTGCGGCCGCGCCGCCATCATCCGGGTGATCACCGCGCCCGCGACCGGGGCCAGCCGCAGCGCGGAACGCCGCGGCTCGGCCATGGCGGGGCGCATCCGGACCAGCATGTCGGCGATCACCGGCGTCATGCGCAGCGGCATCGGATGGTCCTGGAGGCGCGCGACCGCCCGCGCGATCCGGCCCACGGCGGTTTCGCGGCCGGGCATCGAGGAATGCCCGCCGGTGTCGGTGGTGCGCAATTGCACCGTGGCCCAGCCTTTTTCACCGAGCATGATGGAGGCGACGGGTGCGGCGGCCCCGTCGGCGACACCCTGGGTGATCACTCCGCCTTCGTCGAGCAGCAGATCGGCGCGCACGTCGAGTTCGCGCAGCCGGGCCGCCATCCGGGTGGCGCCGGCGCGGCCGAAGATCTCCTCGTCGTGGCCGAAGGCGAAGTAGATGGTCCGGCGCGGACGGCGGCCCTCGGCCAGCAGCGATTCGGCGGCCTCCAGAATGGCCAGCACCCGGCTCTTGTCGTCGATCGCGCCACGGCCCCAGACGAATTCGTCGTCGATCACACCGGCGAACGGGGGATGGGTCCAGCGGGCCTCGTCGTCGACCGGAACCACATCCTGGTGGGCGAGCAGAACGGCCGCCGTACCGGGTTCGGTGCCGGGCCAGCGATACAAGCGGCTGTGGCCGAACCGCTCCAGTTCGAGATGGGTGTGTACCAGCGGGAATTCGTGTTCGAGAAGGCTTGCGAGCCGGTCGAATTCGACCACGTCGGCATCGGCGTCGTCGCGGGAGACGGTGACGCAGCGCAGGGCGGCCGCGAGCCGCTGGGCGGTCGCGTCGTCGACGGTGGTCGCGGTCGTACCGGTCGCTGTCATCGATCTCCTCGTCGTTGCGGGAAGTCCACGGTCACACCGGAATCGCGCAGCACCTCGGCCGGCAGGCCGGTCACCCAGCGCGCGCGCCATTTGCCGAGCGCTTCACTGGTGCCGCCGGTCAGATCGAAATTCCGGGTGCCGGTGAGCAGCGGCAACTCCACGGTGCCGGAACGCACGCTCACCCGCGCGTTCGCCGGAGTGTGCGACCAGACGGTGTCGACCACATCGGTGATACGCACCCCGATCCGATGCCCGGCCGGCACGGTCCAATCCTGTGCCAGCAGGCGGATGTTCGCGGTGTCGGCGACCTGCGCGATACCCCGAGTGATCACCGTGCCCGCGCCGTCGGGCGCCACATCGTAGAGTTCGGCGGCCACCGTGGCGTCCGGTGGGCCGCTCAACGCCAGTGTGGCCGTGGGGATTCCGGACAGATGCTGGTCGGAGGGCAGCGGCTGCGAGAGCGACCAGTACTCGCGGTCCGGGCCGGGGAGCAGGCCCCGATCGGTGTATTCACCGGGCCGGATCGGCATCGTCACTCGTGCGGAATCGGCGGGCGGCCAGACTTTTTCGCTGCGCCACCGGCCGTCGAAACTGCCGACGGTGACGCGCGGGCCCGGAACCTGAACGTCGCGTTGGGCCACATACTTGTCGAAGAAGGCCAGCGCCTCGCTGTAGAACTGCGGTGTCCCGCATGCCTCGTGGCAGTTCTGGTGTCCCCACTGGCCGAACCAGCCCCGGTCTTCGGGGAGGTCGTGGTTCTTCCAGACGTCGAAGACACGATAGGCGCGGGTGTTGTAATCGAGGAAACCCTGGCTCAAGAACAGCGGAACCTTGCTGCCGCGAACGCGATCGGTGAGGTCACGATCGCGCCAGAACCGGGTACCACCGTCGTGGTCGGTGGTGCCCGCCAGATAGGACTGCGCGCATTCGATCGGTAGCCGCGCGGCGTTGGCCTTGTATTCCGGTGAGTCGGAGGGGTGCGCGGGGGTGGAGGAGATCAGCAGATGTTCGAATCCGGCCATATCGCCGGGGCGAATCCCGTCCTCGGTCACCGGTTTTCCGGAGAACTTCCACGAAATGCCCTGCATGTACAGGTAGCTGTACGGGTCGACGACGGGTTCGAACGACGCCACCGCCGCCAGCCCCTTCGGGTTGGTGGCCAGACCCATGATGCCGGTCCATGCCTCGTAGGAGGTACCGGTCAGGCCGACTCGCCCGGTCGACCACGGTTGTGCCGCAGCCCATTCGACCGCGGTACGTACATCGCTCTGCTCGCCGGGGCCACCGAAGTCGGGGCAGCCACTGGACCCCCCGAAACCTCGCAGATCCACGATCACATAGGTGTAGCCGGCGTCGAGGAACAGTTCCGAATACAGATCGCGCAGCGACGGCCCGCCCTGCGGATGAACTTCTGCTGTGAACGCCAGATGGTTGCGGTAGGGGCTCACCGTCATGACGACCGGGGTGCGCACGTCGTCGGCCATGCCGGCGGGCCGGAGGATGTCCGCGTGCAACCGCACACCGTCGGAGGTGGTCAGGAATTCCTGGCGCCACTGATACGCCGGGGCCGGTGCGGCGGTCGCGGTGACCGGCGCCGCCGCCGCGATCAGGAGGACCAGCCCGCACAGTACGCGCGTGAGCACGCGCCGGGCGCGTGGCGATGAATTCTCGAGCACCATAGGACTATCGAGTCTGCACCGCCGCCCGTCCAGCCCTCAGAACCGGGGTCGGGAAACCGGCCGGTCACCCGGCGCCTCGACTACATCGGGCGCAGATCGAGAACCTTGCGCAGCCGGGCGCGGTCGCGTTCGAGTTTGCGCGCCTCGTAGGCGATGGGGAAGTAGCGGATCCGTTCCGGCAGCAGTGGCACGAGCCGCGCCAGCAGCCAGCCCAGGATGCGCAGGTTGCGCTCGTCCTGCGCGGTCCAGGTCAGTCCGAGTTTGCGGCGCGCCGGTTCGGGTGTGGTGCCGACCGTGCAGAAGTACTGCATGCGGCCCAGCGGTGCGGCGGCCAGCTTCCACAGCGGCACCAGCGGTGTGGGCAGCGACTTCGGCGGTGCCACGTGGCGGATCGTCTTCAGATAGTCGCGCGCGGTGTCGGTGGCGACCAGATGGTTCTCGACGGTGTCGGCGAAGAAGACCTCGAATTCGGCGTAGGTCGGCGGAATCTCCTTGGGCGCCACCGAGAACATGCGCAGCAGCTGCAGCACCTCCTGGTAGTACTGCTCCTTCTCCGCGTAGGTGAGCGGCGTGCGGCTGAAATATTTCGAGCCCTCGTTGAAGGCGTAGGTGCCGGTGTGCAGCACCCAGGCCCACGGACCGGAGGCGAGTGCGGAGTGGCGTTTGCCCTGCGCGTCGACGGTGTTGAGGGAGGCGTGCATACGTCGCAGGCGGTCGGCCTCGGCGACGGCCTCGTCACCGCCGTAGGTCCAGGTCATCACCGCCGCGAGACTGCGCATCGCGCGGCCCATCGGGTCGGTGCGAAAGGTCGAGTGCTCGTCGACGACCGCGGAGATCGTCGGTTCCATGGTCTGCAGCAGGAATGCCGATCCGGCGGTGAGGGAGAAGGTGATCAGTCCTACCTCGTCCCACATGCGGGTTCCGGGCTCGATCGGCGTGCGGGGGCCGAGTTCGTGTTCGGTGCGCTCGGCGCGGGCGACGGAGGCGGTCATCCGTGATCTCCTTTGACCACTAGACATGATGAGAAGATTACATGCGAATCATCTCACCCTCTTTCGATCTTGGCAACCGCGCGCTCACCGACGACGCGCCGCACGGCTCAAAAGTGAACACAACCTGAAATCTCGGTGAACTGATGGAAGAATGGGATCCTCGCCACATCGAAAGTTCAGGGAGGAGGGATCCAGCCATGATCCACACCCACGCCCACCCCTCGTTACTGGGGACCTTGCGCACCTACGCCCGCCGCGCGCTGGCCCGCCATACCCTGACCGCCGAGGAACGCCGCAATCTCGCTGCCACCCAAGCTCATCCGGCCGTCTACAGCGCATCCCTGGGCAGCCACCCGCATCTGTAGCGAGTCCCGGAACGCACCGAAGCCCCAGCCGGATTCGGCTGGGGCTTCGTGAATTCGGTTGTGCCGTGACGACTTACACGTCGTAGTACAGCTCGAACTCGTAGGGGTGCGGACGCAGGTTCACCGGCGCGATCTCGTTGTCACGCTTGAGCTGGATCCAGGTCTCGATGAGGTCGTCGGTGAAGACGTTGCCCTCGGTGAGGTACTCGTGGTCCTGCTCGAGGCGGTCGATGACCGAGGCCAGCGAGGTGGGGGCCTGCGGGATGTTCTTGGCCTCCTCCGGCGGGAGCTCGTAGAGGTCCTTGTCGACCGGGGCCTGCGGCTCGATCTTCTTCTTGATCCCGTCCAGGCCGGCCATCAGCATGGCGGCGAAGGCCAGGTACGGGTTACCCGAGGAGTCGGGCGCGCGGAACTCGATGCGCTTGGCCTTCGGGTTGTTGCCGGTGACCGGGATGCGGACCGCGGCGGACCGGTTGCGCTGCGAGTACACCAGGTTGATCGGGGCCTCGTAGCCCGGCACCAGACGGTGGTAGGAGTTCACCGTCGGGTTGGTGAACGCCAGCAGCGACGGCGCGTGGTGCAGGATGCCGCCGATGTAGTGGCGGGCCAGGTCGGACAGGCCACCGTAGCCGGCCTCGTCGTGGAACAGCGGCTTGCCGTCCTTCCACAGCGACTGGTGCACGTGCATGCCCGAGCCGTTGTCACCGAACAGCGGCTTCGGCATGAAGGTGACCGACTTGCCTTCCTGCCACGCGGTGTTCTTCACGATGTACTTGAACAGCTGCAGGTCGTCCGCGGCCGACAGCAGGGTGTCGAAGCGGTAGTTGATCTCGGCCTGACCGGCGGTGCCGACCTCGTGGTGGCCGCGCTCGAGCTCGAAGCCCGCGTTCTGCAGGTTGGTCGAGATCGTGTCGCGCAGGTCGACGTAGTGGTCGTACGGGGCGACGGGGAAGTAGCCACCCTTGTTGCGGACCTTGTAGCCCAGGTTGCGGCTGCCGTCCGGGTTGAACTCCTCGCCGGTGTTCCACGAGCCGGAGACGGACTCGATCTCGTAGAACGCGCCGTTCATGCCGGAGTCGTAGCGGACGCCGTCGAAGATGTAGAACTCGGCCTCGGGGCCGAAGAACGCGGTGTCGGCGATACCGGTCGAACGCAGGTACTCCTCCGCCTTGCGCGCGATGTTGCGCGGGTCGCGGGAGTAGGCCTCACGGGTGAACGGGTCGTGCACGAAGAAGTTCATGTTCAGCGTCTTCGCGGCACGGAACGGGTCGATCCGGGCGGTGGAGAAGTCGGGCAGCAGCAGCATGTCCGACTCGTCGATCGACTGGAAACCGCGCACGGAGGAGCCGTCGAACGCCAGGCCCTCTTCGGCCAGGTCGGTGGTGAACGACTTCGCCGGGATGGAGAAGTGCTGCTGAACGCCAGGAAGGTCCGAGAAGCGTACGTCGACGTACTCGACGTCCTCCTCCTTGATGTACTTGATGACCTCGTCGGCCGTGCTGAACGCCACTTAGTACTCCTTACGGATCGGTTCCCAGCCTGTGCCGATTGCTGGGTTTCAGCGCTGAACGGTATGGATGCGGTGTTTCCCCGCAATCAAGGCTGTGTTTCGCCAGTGTTACACGTGCTGCTGGACGGGTCGGCGGCATCCCCGGGCAACGCCGCGCGGTGGGTCGCTCACGATGCGGTGCCGGACCAGCACCGTTATCCTGCCACCACGGCATCCGGCGCTCGATTCGAGGACCGCGCATCGTCGCCGATCGGTGCGCGCGACCGCGAGAGTTTCCCGGCCGCAACCGCTTTGGGAAATCGCCCCAGCGGGATGCCGTGCTGCCGTCGCCGCGGGCGGCCGGACGGGGTGACGCGGACCCGCCGGCGGGTAACCGGCGGCCGACGGCCGGTGTTACGTGGCTGCCGGGTGCGGGCCCGGGTGTGACGTAATCCTCACCGTCACCACGCCTAAGCTGGGAGCATGGCGCGAATTACCGGTTCCTGGCTGTCCGGCCCGAATGCGGCCCACCCCGGCGAGCCGCAGCCCGACGACTACCCCGGCAAGCTGCTCGGCCTGCCGCAGGAGGGTGTGGGGTCGCTGGCGCCCATGTCGCGCCGCATCGCCGCGCTGTTCGTCGACTACTTCATCGCCATGGGGATCGCCGCGCTGATCGTGCGCGGCGCCGGATCGCTCAACACCGTCACCTACCTGATCTGGTTCGTGATCGGCGTGGTGACGGTCATGCTGTTCGGGTTCACGCCGGGGCAGTACTTCCTGGGAATGCGCACGGTCCGGATCGATGCGTCGGCGCCGGTCGGATTCGTGCGGTCGGTGGCGCGTCAGGTACTGCTGACCTTCGTGGTGCCCGCGTTGTTCACCGACGGGGATCGCCGCGGTATGCACGACCGGGCGACCGGGACGGCACTGATCCGCGCTCGGTAACAATCGTTCGCCGCCCGGCAGGAGGGGCTGTCGGCGCGCGACGACGGTGAGTGGTTACGTGGCCGTCGGCCGGCCCGCGCCGAGTCGCACACCGTCGAGCAACAGGTCGAGGAGACGGTCGATCTGCTCGCGGTCGATACCGGCCAGTGTCGCGCCCGCCATCGCCGCCGTGATGTCCTCGGGCCGGACGTCGTCGCGCAGCGTGCCGGCCGAGATTCCCGCATCGAGGACGGAACGAATTGCCGCACTGAGTCTTTCGCGGGTCTGCGCCGAGGTCACCGCCCCGGAGGCGATGACCTCGCGCAGCGCCTCGG
This sequence comes from Nocardia sp. 852002-20019_SCH5090214, assembly GCF_001665865.1. Taxonomy (NCBI): domain Bacteria; kingdom Bacillati; phylum Actinomycetota; class Actinomycetes; order Mycobacteriales; family Nocardiaceae; genus Nocardia; species Nocardia sp. 852002-20019_SCH5090214. The sequence continues at coordinate 47,231 of NZ_LZMK01000321.1, forward strand.
CCATCCCGCGTTTGGTGGCCACGAAGTCGGCGTAGCGGCCGAGCCAGATGCGCAGTGCGTCCTCCGGGCTGTGGTCGGCGAGCAGGTGCGCCGCCTGATCGCACAGCTGTTCCAGTTCGCTGCGGTACACGGCCTCGATGAGCGCCTCCCGCGACGGGAAGTGCCGATACAGCGTGCCGATGCCCACTCCGGCGGATTTGGCGATCGCATCCAGGCTGACCGTGCCTTCTTCGCCCGTGAACGCGGTGAGAGCGGCATCGAGGAGCAGTTGGCGGTTGCGCTGGGCATCGCGGCGTCCACGCGGCTGTCTGGACAAAGTGGAGGGTCCTCCGTTTCTGTACTACTCTGGTCTTAAGCGGAGGATCCTCCGTTTGATGCCAGGATAACAAGGGAGACCCGAATGACGGTCATGACGCAACCGCGTGACGGCGAACTGGCGGGACGTGCGGTCGGCCGGATCGGCTACGGAGCGATGCAGCTGGAGTCCGGCGCGGACGGGGTAGCGGTTGTGCGGCGAGCGGTGGAACTCGGCGTGAGCCACATCGACACGGCCGGTTTCTACGGCAACGGCTCGGTGAACGCGCTGCTCAGGGAAGCTCTGCATCCGTATCCGGACGATCTGCTGCTGGTCGACAAGGTCGGCGCCGTGCATACGGGCGATGGTCTCGTGCCGGCGCAGAAGCCCGAGCAGCTACGGGCCGCGGTCGAAGCGGATCTGCGGGCGCTGGGCGCCGAGCAGTTGGCGGTGGTGAACCTGCGCCGGGTCGACGGTCCGCCCGGAATCGTGGCGACCGGTGATCAGATCGTGGATCTCGACGACCAGCTGGCCGAGCTGATCTCGTTGCGGGACGAGGGCAAGATCGGGGCGATCGGACTGAGCAGTGTCACCGTCGAACAACTCGGGCGCGCCGCTCCCGCCGGGATCGCGTGCGTGCAGAATCTGTACAACCTGCTGGAACGCGACGAGGAACCGCTGCTCGCCGAATGTTCTTCGCGGGGAATCGCTTTCGTGCCCTACTTTCCGCTCGGCTCGGGATTTCCGGATCGGCCCAAGGTGGCCGGCGACGACGTGGTGCGCGATATCGCCGGCCGCCTCGGGGTGACGCCGAGCCAGGTGGGGCTGGCGTGGTTGCTGGCCCGCGATCCGCACATCCTGCTGATTCCGGGGACTCGCAGCATCGGCCATCTCGAACAGAATGTGGCGGCGCGAGATGTCCGGCTGGATGCCGGGATGCTCGCCGCGCTCGAAGAACGAGCCTGAGGGCGGGCGGCTCAGAACATCATCTGCACCGTCTTCTCCTCGGTATAGGCCTCGATGCCGGCGGGGCCGAGTTCGCGGCCGATGCCGCTGCCGGCCCGCCCACCCCACGGCGTGGTCATGTCGGGGATGCCGAAGGCGTTGATCCACACATTGCCGACGCGCAGATCACGCGCGGTGGTCTGCGCGGTGTGCAGGTCCTCGGTGTAGATGATCGCGTTGAGCCCGAAGTGGGTATCGTTGGCCAGCGCCGGCACATCGGCGGTGTCGGAGAAGGGAATGATCGTGGCCACCGGGCCGAAGATCTCCTCGCGCGCGATGCGCTGGTCGTGGCGGCCGAGAAAGACGGTCGGCTCGACGAAATAGCCGGGCCGCTCGGCGAGTGAACCGCCGGTCACCAGTTCCGCGCCCTCGGCGACGCCCAGTCCGAGATAGCCGCCGATGCGCTCGTGCTGCTGCCGGTTCACCACCGGTCCCATGGAGACCTCGGCGTCGAACGGGTCGCCCAGGGTGAGCGATTCGGCGTGTTCGGCCAGCCGCCGCGTGACCTCGTCGACCAGGCTGTCGTGGACGTAGATGCGGGTGCCGGCCGCGCACACCTGGCCTTGGTGCAGGAAATTGCCGACCGCGACAAACGGCAGTGCGCGGTCGAGGTCGGCATCGGGAAAGACGATCTGCGGATTCTTCCCGCCCAGTTCGAGGGTGACCTTGCGGAACTGGCCGCCGGCGTGGTTGTTCATGAGGGCGCCCACCTCGGGGCTGCCGGTGAAGGTCAGCTTGGCCAGGCCGGGGTGGCGGGCGAGGGCGGCGCCGGCGGTCTCGCCGCGGCCGGGCACGACGTTGAACACCCCGTCCGGCACCCCGGCCTCGGCGAGGATTTCGGCCAGCCGCAGGATCGACAGCGCCGCATCCTCCGGCGGCTTGATCACCACGGTGTTGCCCGCCGCCAGTGCCGGGGCGATCTTCCATCCGGCGACCACGATGGGGTTGTTCCACGGTGTGATCGCGCCGACGACACCCAGGGGCTCGCGCAGGGTGTAGTTGAGCCGGTGCCGGCCGGCGTAATCGGGCAGCTGCACGGTCGAGCCGTGCAGTTTGTCGGCGTATCCCGCGTAGTAGCGGAACGTCGCCAGGGTGGCCGGAATGTCGCCGAAAACGCCGTCCTTGTACAGCTTTCCGACCTCGAGGGTCTCGAGCGCGGACAGGTACTGCGTGTCGGCCTCGATGAGATCCGCTGCGCGGAACAGGATTCGCCCGCGTTCGGCGCCGCCCATCTGCCTCCAGCCGCTGCTGTCGAAGGCCGACTGCGCCGCGCGGACCGCGTCGTCGACGTCCTCGGCCGACGCGTCGGCGATATCGCAGATGTGCTCGAGGGTGGTCGGATTCTCGGAGCGGTAGGTCGCGCCGCCGCTCGCGTCGCGCCAGCCGCCGCCGATCCAGAGGCGGCGGGGCGGGAACGTGGTCGGAGCCTGAGCGCCGTCGGCGCGGGCGGTGGAGGTGTAGTCGGACACGGCTGCTCCTGACGACTGATCGAAGTGTGAGCAGGCTAGCGCGGCGATCGTATGTTGCGAAGCAGTTTCCGATTATCGGACAAGCGTAGCCAAGTTGCGGGGACGCAAGGCGCTGGATGTCCGCTGCGACGTGCCGGGCGGAGCGGCTACCCCAGCGCCGAATGCAATCGCTGGGCGGCTCGGCGTACGGCATCGGCCATCGCCGGGGTTTCCTGCCCGACCAGGGTGACCACGCCGACCGCGGCCGGAGGACCGGGTAGTCCGGGCAGCGAGGCGACGACGCCGTGCGCGCCGGGCACCAGCTTGCCCTCGCTCTCGAAGATGCCGCTCTCACCGCGCCGCGACGCCTCGATCGCCTCACCGAGGGCGCCCTGTCCGCGCCCGGTGCGCGCGCCGACCCGATAGGCGACGTGGAAGGTGGTGAACGGTGGTTCGACGACCGCGACCGCGAGGACGTCGTCGCCGTCGGCGACGCAGAAATGCGCCGTCGCCTCCACCTCGCGGGCCAGATCCTCGAGGATCTCGCGGGTGGCCTCGCGCACCGAGCCGAGGACGTGCTGGGTCAGCACGAGCGCGCCCGCGGAGACGCTGACCGTGCCGTCCTCGGCGCGGCGCACCAGTCCATGTTCGACCAGCGTGCCGACCAGGCGGTAGATGATCGTGCGGGAAAGGCCCAGCTCCTGCGCCAGTTGTGCGGGGGTGCGGGCATGGGGGCTGCTGGCGAGCAACTTCAGCACATCGAGTCCGCGGCTCAGAGTCTGCGAGGTGTCGGGCGCCGGCATGGCAGAAATCCTACGTGGGCGGTCCCTCGATCAGCTCACGCTCGGCGGCCCACTGCTCGACGTATTCGAGACAGGCGCGCAGATGGTCCGGTTGGCCGACGTAATAGTGTGTGGCGCCGGGGATTACGCGATAGGTGCGGTCCGGGGTGGCGAGCGCGTCGCGCACGATCGGGTTGTGGGTGGCCGGCACCGCGTCGTCGGCGGAATTCTCGATCTGCAGCACCGGGCCCTTCGTGATCCGCGCGGCATTGCGCGCCCCGCCCGCCACCGAATGGTCCAGACTCCACTGGCTCAGCCACGACCGCAGGGTCGTATAGCGGGCGAGGCCGACCGGTCCGACGTTCGCGGTGCGCGGATCGCCGAGATAACACCAGTTCGGGCGGCGGTCGTTGGGGTCGACGGCAGGATCGAGCCAGCGCACATCGCACATCGTGCGGTGGACCAGGAAAGGCTGTTCCTGTTCGGGCCCGCCGGCGGCGCGCAGGTCGGCCAGGCGCGCGAGCGCCCATTCCGAGATACGGCGGTTGCGGGCGCGCTGTGCCTCGCGGAATCCGGCGACGTATTCGGGGCTGTAGGGCGGCCGCTGGGGGGCGTCGTCGGCATAGATGTCCCAGGTGGCGTCGCGGCGGTGCGGAGCGGTTTCGTCGATCACCGACGGATCGAGCCATTCGGTGAGCGTCTCGGCCCGCGACAGATGAGCCGCGATGAACACCACCCCGTCGGCCGGTGAAAGTCCCGCTCCCACAACATCTACCGGATCTCCGGCGGGCGTGTGCGTAATGCTCGGATCCAATGCCTCGGCCTGATAGAGCAGCGACAGCGATCCGCCGCCGGACCAGCCGACCAGGATCACGCGGTCGTAGCCGGCGACCTCCCGCGCCCAGCGCACCCACGCGCCGAGGTCGAGGACCACCTTCTCCATCACCAGCGCGGAATCGTTCTTCGGGTAGCGGCTCGCCCCGCACAGCACGTGATGTCCGCGGGCGGCGAGCGCGGTCGGCATCGGCAGCAGATTCAGCGTCGAGGTCGGATGTTGGAACAGGAAAACCGTTCCGCCCGATCGTCGTTCGCCGGGCGGTCGCAGCAGCTGCCCCTCCAGTACGATCCCGTGACCGCCGGTGAATCCATAGGTCTCGCGGACCGTGGGCTGCTCCTCGCTGTGCAGGATCACCGGGATCCGCTCGAACGGCTCACTCACGATGGCCTCTCTTCTGTTGTGGCCGACCGGCATACGGTTTGTCCGACCAGCTCCACGGATAGCCGGGCACATCGCTCGCGGTGCCGCCTTCGGCGACCTCCAGCGGGCGGAAGGTATCGACCATGAACGCCATCTCGTTCGGTTCGGTGAAACCGGGGGAGTCGAGATAGGCCTGGCGCCGGGGGCCGTGGGTGTACGCGGCGGGATGCAGGCTCACCGAACCGGTCCGGATGCCGGACCCCTTGCGCGCGGCGGTCTCTCCGGCGAAGTAGAACATCACCTCATCGGAGTCGACGTTCGAGTGGTAGTAGGGCACCTTGATCGCCCCGGGCGCGAATTCCAGTGGGCGCGGGACGAAATTGCACACCACGAAGCCCGGGCCCTGCAGCACCTGGTAGGTCGGCGGGGGTTGCAGCACCGCGCCGACGACGGGGGAGAAGTCGCGATAGTTCAGCGCGTACGGATACAGGTGCCCGTCCCAGCCGACCACGTCGAACGGGTGATGGTCGTAGACGACCACCGTGCCGTGCAGGCCCGAGGCGGTGCGATGTTTGACGTAGACCTCGGTGTCGGCGTCGACCAGTTCGCCGGGCGCCGGCAACGGTCCGGCCGGTCCGCGCAGGTCGCGCTCGGTGATCGGGGAGCCCTCGAGGAATTGGCCGTAGCGCGTGCGGTGCTTGTCCGGCGGTTGCACGTGCCCGGACGCCTCGACGCACAGCAGCCGTAACGGGCCCGCGTCGGTGTGCGGCAGCCAGCGATGGATGGTGACCCGCGGTATGACGACATTGTCGCCCTGTCGCACGTCGACCCGGCCGAACACGCTCTCGAGGGTGGCCGCGCCCGCCTCGACGAAGATCACCTCGTCGCCGATGCCGTTGCTGTAGAGCGGAGAGGGCTCGTCGGCCACGACGTAGGAGATGCGGACATCGGCATTGGCGAGAACCGGGCGGCGGTGCCGGACCGCGTCGCGGCCGGTGACGTCGTGAAAAAGGTCGGGCAGATGAAAATGCCGGGGCAGCAGCGGGATGTTCGCGGTGAGGGACTGATCGCCGAGATCCCACTCGCGCGCGTCGACCAGCGCCGACGGCACGCGGCGGTGATAGAGCAGCGAACCGGTCCCCGAGAACCCTTCCTCCCCGATGAACTCCTCGAACGTCGGCGTGCCGTCGTCGAGGGTGAAGGCGGTATGACGCTGCCGCGGGAATTCGCCGACGGCCCGGTAGTACGGCATCGCACCTCCTGATCGCCTGTCCGACTTTCGTGGCCGGATGTCCTATATACGAACCTATGGGAGGCGGTGTGGTCCTGTCCCGGGTTTGACGGAGATGCGGCGGGAGTCGGCCTACACGGCGATCGCCGCCACCCCGGACATCCGGGATGGCGGCGATCAGGGTCTTCAGCTGTGCGACAGAACCCGGCGTGCGTGATTCAGCGGCGGCGGATGGTGCGCTGCACTCCGCGCATCTTCGCGCCGGCCGGCAGCGGGCCCTTCGGCAGCGCCGGTCCGCCGCGGGTGGCCAGTGCGGTGAGGCGGCCCTCGATGAGGTCCATCCGCTTGGCGTCGATATTGCGGGGGAGTTTGGTGAGGTGGCGCTGCAGGTTCTTCAGCGGAACCTGGCCCTCCTCGTTGCCGATCACGATGTCGTAGATCGGGGTGTCGCCGACCAGGCGAGCGGTCTTCTTCTTCTCCTGCGCCAGCAGCGATTTCACCCGCTGCGGCGACCCCTCGGCCACCAGGACCACACCGGGCAGGCCGATCACGCGGTGGACGGCGTCGAGCTGGGTGGTGGCGGCGACGGCCTGGGTAGCGCGCCACTTACCCTGCAGGTTGTCCAGCACCCACCAGGCCGCACCCGCCTGACCCTCGGCCTTGGCGTAGACGTTCTTCTGCACCCGGCGTCCGAAGATGATGAAGGCGACCAGCGCGCCCAGCAGAATGCCGACCGGCAGCAGGAACCACTGCATGTTGAACAGGAAGCCGACGAGGAACAGCACCACGGTGATGCCGACCAGTGCGCCGATCATCAGCGGCAGCAGCAGTTTGTCCTCTTTGCGCACCATCTGGAACGTCTGCCAGAGCTGCTGACGCCGCTCCTTCGACGCCTGCTTGCGCGCCGCCTTCGCCGCGGCCTTCGCTTCCTTCGACGGTGTGCCGCCCTTACCTGCTGCCATACCTCTCAGGATAGTGGTCGAGCGGGACATACCCCGCACGGGCCGCAGAACAGCGCGACGCTCGCCTCAGACGGTGGCTTCGCTGCGACTGCGCAGGTCCGCGGCGATCTGGCTCGGCATCGGTTCGTGCCGCACATAGCTGCGGTCGAACTGGGCCGCGCCGCGCGAGAGTGAGCGCAGGTCGATGGCGTAGCGGCTCAATTCCAGTTCGGGGACCTCGGCGCGGATGACGGTGCGCCCGGCGGCGGCCGGTTCGGTGCCCAGTACGCGGCCGCGGCGGCCGGCCAGATCTCCGAGGATGGTGCCGACGAAATCGTCGGCGACGGTCACCCGCACCTCGGCGATCGGTTCGAGCAGGTCGATCCGGGCGGCGGCGGCCGCCTCCCGCAGGGCCAGCGCTCCCGCGGTCTGGAAGGCGGCATCGGAGGAGTCGACCGAATGCGCCTTGCCGTCGAGCAAGGTCACCCGCACATCGACGAGCGGATATCCGGCGGCGACGCCGCGCTCGGCCTGCGCGCGCACGCCCTTCTCCACCGAGCCGATGAACTGGCGTGGTACCGCGCCGCCGACCACCTTGTCGACGAATTCGATCCCGGAACCCTCCGGCAGCGGTTCCACCTCGATATCGCAGATCGCGTACTGGCCGTGGCCGCCGGACTGCTTCACATGCCGCCCGTGCCCGGAGGCCTTGCCCGCGAACGTTTCTCGCAACGCCACCCGATACTCGTCGACATCGACCTGCACGCCGAACCGGGACCGCAGCCGTTCGAGCGCGACATCGCGATGCGCCTCGCCCAGGCACCACAGCACCAGCTGATGAGTGCGCGGATTCTGCTCCAGGCGCACCGTCGGATCCTCGGCGACCAGGCGGGCCAGGCCCTGCGACAGCTTGTCCTCGTCGGCCTTGCCGTGGGCGCGCACCGCCACCGGCAGCAGCGGTTCGGGCAGCGGCCACGGCTCGATCAGCAGCGGAGAATCCTTGGCCGACACCGTATCTCCGGTCTCGGCGTGCCCCAGTTTGGTGACGTAGGCGATATCGCCGGCGATGGCCTGGCCGATCGGGAACTGTTGTTTACCGAACGGCGCCGTCACCGCGCCGACTCGTTCGTCGACATCGTGCCCGTTGCCGTCGTTGTGCCCGCAGATGTGCACGGTGTCGTCGGCGTGCAGGGTGCCGGCGAAGACGCGCACCAGCGACACTCGGCCCACATACGGGTCGGAGGCGGTGCGGATCACCTCGGCGGCCAGCGGCGCGCCCGGATCACAGGACAGTGGCTGCGGCGCGGCACCGTTGCTCGGGCAGCGCGCCGCGACCGCGTGTTCGGCGGGGGTGGGGAAGCCGCGGGTGATCAGCTCGAGAATCTCGACCATGCCCAGGCCCTCGCGGGTGCCCTCGGGCGGGGGCGCCGCGATCAGGATGGGATGGAAGCGGTCGCGCGCCACCGCGCGTTCCAGATCCGCGATCAAGGTGGTGAGGTCGATCCGTTCGCCCTCGAGATAGCGGTCCATCAGGGTTTCGTCTTCGCTCTCGGCGATGATGCCCTCGATGAGCCGGTTGCGCGCGGTCTCGATCTGCGCGGTCTGTTCGGCGGTGGCGTCGGTGCGGGTGTGGGCGCCGCCGGAACAGTCGAAGATCTGCTCGGTCAGCAGGTCGACGACTCCCGTGACCGGGCGGTGCCCGTCGGCGCCCTTCGGGCCGTACACCGGCAGCTGCAGCGGCAGGATGGCGTCGGTATCGCCGTCGCCGAGCAGATCCGCGCAGGTCTGGGCCATCAGGTCGAAATCGGCGCGGGCCGCGTCCAGATGGGTGATCACCAGGGCCCGCGGCATCCCGACCCGCGCGCATTCCTCCCACAGCGCCAGCGTCTGCCCGTCGACACCGTCGGCGCCCGCGGCGGCCGAGACCACGAAAAGGGCCGCATCCGCAGCTCGCAGACCGGCCCGTAGTTCGCCGACGAAATCGGCATATCCTGGCGTATCGATCAGATTGACCTTGATGCCGTTCCAGGCGACCGGCACCACCGACAACTGCACCGAACGGTGTTGGCGCTGCTCGATATCGTCGTAGTCCGAGACACAGGTGCCGTCCTCCACGCGGCCGGCTCGGGTGAGCGCCCCGGCCTCCATGGCCAGTGCCTCCACCACGGTGGTCTTGCCGGAGCCGGTGTGCCCGACCAGGACCACATTGCGGATACCGTCGGGCTGCGATGCCTCGATCACTCTGCCGGCGGAACTGTTACGGGCGGCGGTGCTCGCTTTCTCGGCCATGTCTCTTCACTTCCCGGAGTCGACACGTGCGGTTGCTTCGAGCTTCCCACCGGCGCGCGGCTGTGTCACCCGTTCCGGGGATCCGCACCCCATCCGTGGTGAATCCGCACCCCGTATGCAACGAACGACCGGCCGAACGGGAATTCGGCCGGTCGCTGCGGGGTGGCTGGGGGTCGTTCAGCTGCCGAATCGGGCGAGCACCGAACTCGCCTCCTGGCTCGCCGAGCCCTCCTGGGCCAGATGCGCCATCTCCGGTGCGATCTCCCGCCCGTGATGCGCCATCGCCTGCGCGTACAACCGGCCGGCGCGGTAGGAGGAGCGCACCAGCGGCCCGGCCATCACGCCGGCGAAGCCGAGTTCGGTTGCGACGCGGGAATGTTCGACGAATTCCTCCGGCTTCACCCAGCGGTCCACCGGATGGTGGCGCGGCGAGGGCCGCAGGTACTGGGTGATGGTGAGGATGTCGCAGCCGGCCTCGTGCAGATCACGCATCGCCTGGGTGACCTCTTCGGGCGTCTCTCCCATACCGAGGATCAGATTCGACTTGGTGACCAGACCGGCCTCGCGGGCCGCGGTCAGCACCGCCAGCGACCGTTCGTAGCGGAACGCCGGGCGGATCCGCTTGAAGATGCGCGGCACGGTCTCCACGTTGTGCGCCAGCACCTCCGGCCGCGAGGAGAACACCTCGGCCAGCTGATCGGGATCGGCGTTGAAATCGGGGATCAGCAACTCCACGCCGGTATGCGGGTTGAGTCGCTTGATGGCGCGCACGGTTTCGGCGTACAGCCAGGCGCCGCCGTCTTCGAGGTCGTCGCGCGCGACGCCGGTGATCGTCGAGTACCGCAGGCCCATCGCCTGCACGCTCTCGGCCACCCGGCGCGGTTCGTCGCGGTCGAGCGCGGCGGGCTTACCGGTGTCGATCTGGCAGAAATCGCAGCGCCGGGTGCACTGTTCGCCGCCGATGAGGAAGGTGGCCTCGCGATCCTCCCAGCATTCGAAGATGTTGGGACAGCCCGCTTCCTCGCAGACCGTGTGCAGCCCTTCGCGTTTGACCAGGCCCTTGAGTTCGGAGTACTCGGGGCCCATGGTGGCGCGGGTGCGGATCCACTTCGGCTTGCGTTCGATCGGGGTCTGCGCGTTGCGGGCCTCGATGCGGAGCAATTTGCGACCGCCTGATTCCCGTACCAGGGAATCGGGGGACGAAGTGGCCGGCGCGGCGGTGTGTGCCGTGCCGCTGTTCGATGTCGGGGTGTCGACGGAGGTCACTCGAACGACTCTACGCCCGCCGAAATCGGGCCCGGCAGCGTGCGCTGCATCAAGGTCAGATCCATCCAGCCGCCGAACTTGTGCCCCACTTCGGGCAGCTGGCCGACGATCCGGAAGCCGAACTTCTCGTGCAGCAGAATCGAGGTCTTGTTGGATGTTTCGATCGCCGCGATCACGGTGTGCACCCGCCCGGACTCCTCGGCCCGTCCCAGCAGTGCCGTCAGCAGCGCGGTCGCCGCGCCGCGGCGCTGGAACCGCTCCGAGACGTACACCGAATTCTCCACGCAGTACCGATAACCGGATTTGGGCCGCCACTGCGCGTAGCTGGCATAGCCGGCCACCTGACCGTCGATGATGGCGACGAGCACCGGGTATCCGGCGGCCACCCGGTCGCGCCACCAGCGCAGGCGATCGTCGAGGTCGACCGGGTTGGTGTCCCAGATGGCGGTCGTCTCGGCCACGGCGTCGTTGTGGATGGCGAGGATCGTGGGGATGTCGCGTTCCTCGGCATCGCGAATGCGCGGTCCACCCGACTGGATATCGGTCACCGCCTCAAACTATCGGCAACCAGCGGTGGCGGCGAGCCGGCTCGGTCACACGCGTGGGGGCGACGGGCGTCTATCTCTGCGACTTCGGCGCAGGGGTAGCAGACAGGTCACCATCGCGACCACGAGCGGTAGGACGCTGACGGTCGTCATGGTCAGCCGCAACCCGCCGGCGACGTCGAGTCCCAACGCCAGTCCGCTGGTCTGCCGCAGCAGATTCGGATCGTAGGTGGTGCCCGGACTGAGCGCCATGCCGCTGCGTACCGCGTCGACGGCCTGTTCGGCCCGCGTTACCGCCATGCCGCGTGCCTCGGCGTCGGCCGACCATGCCTGCCGGAAGAAGAACTGGAACAGCAGCAGATAGACGGTGGGCCCGAACGCGCAGCCGATCATGCCGAACGCCAGCTGGGTGGAGGCGACCGTGCCGGAGTGCCCGGGTGGCGCTTCGGCGAGAACCGCCTCCGACACCGAGACCGAGGTGACCAGAGATCCCAGGTTGCCCAGCCAGACGACCGCTACCAGCAGCCACAGCGCCATCGTGGGGCTCGCGGTGGCTGCCAGCACGAATCCGCTCGCCGCCAGCAGCAGCAGGCCCGCGACCATCACCGGCCACGGAGTGGTCTTCCCGACCACGCGGCCCGCGAAGACGACGGCGCCGGCGATCAGCAGGGTGCCGGGCAGATACAGCAGGCCGATGGCTTCGGGCGACAAGGCCAGCACCGTACTGCCGAATTGCCCGAGGACGAAACCCAGCCCGGCGGCGAGCAGATTCAGCGTGAGGGCCGCCGTCAACGCCAGACAGAATCCGGAGCTGCGGAACAGGGCCAGGTCCAGCGCGGGCTCGGATGCCCGGCGTTCGTGCCGGACGAAGAGCAGGGCGGCGGTCGCGCTGATCGCCAGAGTCAGCCAGGTCTGTGGGCGGGTGATCCCGTTCTGCGCTGCCGCCAGGCCGATGACCAGTGTCGTCAGTGTCATCCCGAACAGGCTGATCCCGCCGACGTCGAGCCGTCGGCGCTCGGTGCGAGCGGCCTCCGGCACATAGCGCACGGTCAGCACGAGCGAGACCGCGGCCAGCAGCGGAGTGAGCAGGAACAGGAACCGCCAGCCGGCGGTGGTGACCACCCAGCCCGTGAGCGCGGGGGTGACACCACACAGGACCATTTCGACGCCCATGAGCATGCCGATGGCCGCCGCCCGCTTGCTCTCCGGCACCGACGTTTTCAGCAGGGCCAGGGGCCCGCCCAGCAGCGCGGCCATGCCGAGTCCGGCCAGAGCCCGCATCGCCAGCAGGAAGCCGAAACCGGGCGAGAAGAAGGACAACAGGTCGGCGACCGTGACGACGATCAGCCCCAGTGTGAGCAGCCGCTCGAGTCCGAACGCGTCGCCGAGGTTGCCCGCGGCGAGGACCGCGGCGGCCATCACCAGCGTCGCGGTTCCACCCAAGAGCCCGATCAGATGCGGCGGAACGTGGAGAGCGCGGCTCACCTGCGGCAGGTTGAGGTTGAGCACCAGCGGGTCCACCACCGTGATGGTGAAGGCGAAGGCCAGTCCGACGACGATCGGCATGATCTTCGTATCCGTCGCTGACCGTGGCGGTGCCATCGCCTCACCTCCTGTGCGGTCCCGGAGCGAACGTCACGACCAGGACATCGCGGTAGGCCGGCCGGCTCGGATCCACCGGAGACAGGGGCGACACGCTGTGCAGAGTGCGGCGGTCGTCGCCCAGCAGCAGATCTCCGGGCTCGCCGAGCGTCGCCGTCATCAACTGCCTGCCGTCGGTGTCGAAGACCGAACTCACCCCGCCGGTGGCGTTTCGCCGACCGACCAGCAGCGACGCGACCAGCGTGACACCGTCGCGGTGCCGGCCCTCCGGCGTGGGCAGCCCCCGCGCGTTCGCGGCGGCGACGACTCGGAAGGGGTGCACCTTCACGGTCCACTCCGGCGGGTCGTCCAGCGTCGTCGCGAATCGCCCGAGCAGCCGCAGCACAGCGCGGAAAACCGGCGCGGCGACGAACGAATCCGTCAGGGGCTCGAAGATGCGGTCCCTGCCGACATAGAGCGGATTGGTGGCCTCCGGCTGCACGAAGTATTCCTGCGGGAGCCGACGGAACTGCCCGGTCGCCGCCGAGAAGGAGAACAGGCCGTAGCGCCGCAGTCTGCGGGTTCCCCGCTCGGAGGCGTACTCGTCCGGGCGCAGCGCGTCCCAGTGGGCGTGGAAACGGGCCCATGCTCGTTCGTCCACGCCGAGCCACGACGTGGTGACGGCGGCGGGCACGAGGTGGACACCATCGCGCAGAAGGGCCTGCCGGGCCGCCGCCGGGACGAGAGGCGAGCGCGTCCGCGGCCCGGGAGAAGCCTGGGGAGCCGTCTGTGCCACACCGGTCACCTTCTTCGCGCGATGACCCGCTGTCCGCCTTGCGTTGTACGAGTGCCCGCGAGGCGCCGGACAGCGACCGAGCCGATTACGCCATTCGAGCGTACGGCGACGTGGCCGGAGAACACCAGCGCGGATCGTGGTCGATCAGCGGTTGTCGCCGATCACCGAGGCCAGCGCCTGCCCGATGGTTTCGTGGCGGAAGGTGTAGCCCGCCTCCTCGAGCACGGTGGGAATCGCGCGCGGGCCGCGCAGGATCGCCTCCTGGGCCAGTTCGCCGACCGCGGCCTGCAATGCGACGGCGGGCACGATGAACGGAGCCGGACGATGCAGCGCCCGCGCCAGCGCCCGATTGAATTCGGCATTGGTCACCGGCGCCGGGCCGACCATGTTGACCGGTCCGCGCACCGACGGATTCGTAAGCACGAACGAGATGCCGGCCACCTCGTCGTCGAGTGAGATCCACGGCTGATACTGACGCCCGCTGCCGAGGCGCCCGCCCAGTCCGATCGAATACAGCGGCCGCAGCAGGGCGAGCATGCCGCCGTGACGCGAGAGCACCACCGCGCTGCGCACCTGCACCACCCGCACCCCGGCGTCGACCGCGGGCTGGGTGGCGGCCTCCCAGTCCCGGCACAGCGTCGCCAGGAAACCCGTTCCGGCGGAATCGGATTCGGTGATCACCCGGTCGCCGGTGTCGCCGCCGTAGAAATGCACGCCGCTGGCGTTCACCAGCGTCGGCACTCCTGCGGCGGCGACCGCGGTGGCCAGCACATCGGTCGGGCCTATGCGGCTGTCGCGCAACTGCTGCTTGTAGCTGCCGTTCCAGCGCCGCGCGCCGAGTCCGGCGCCGCAGAGGTTGACCACGGCATCCGCCGCTCGCAGGGCCGGTGCGGGCACCTGTGCCCGCACCGGATCCCAGCTGAACTCGTCCTCGGCCGCGGCGGGACGGCGCACCAGGCGAGCCACCTCGTGCCCGTCTCGACGCAGCGCGGCGACCAGCGCCGTCCCGACGAGTCCGGACGAACCGGCGATCACAACCTTCATGTCGTCACCGAATCGTCGTGTCGCCCAGCGATTTACAGACCGAGATCGGCCTCGAACGCGGCCTCCTCCAGCCGGTGCCTGATGGTGGTCAGGAAGCGGCCGGCGTCGGCGCCGTCGATGAGGCGATGATCGTAGGTCAGCGGCAGGTAGCACATCGAGCGGATGCCGATGAACTCGCTGCCGTTGTCGGAGATCACCATCGGGCGCTTGACGATCGCACCCGTGCCCAGCATCGCCGCCTGCGGCGGAACCAGGATCGGGGTGTCGAACAGGGCGCCCTGGCTGCCGATGTTGGTGATGGTGAACGTGCCGCCCGCCAGTTCGTCGGGCTTGAGGCCGCCGGTGCGGGCCCGGTTGGCGATATCGGCGATGGCCCGGGCCAGTCCGGCCAGCGACAGGTCACTGGCGTTGTGGATCACCGGCGACAGCAGACCCTGCTCGGTGTCGACCGCGATGCCCAGGTGCACCGAGGAGTGGTAGGTGATCTCCTTGGTGTCCTCGTTGTAGGAGGCGTTGACGTTGGGGTGCACGCCCAGCGCCTCCACGGCGGCCTTCGCGAAGAACGGCAGGAACGTCAGGTTGACGCCCTCGCGGTCGGCGAATGCGCTCTTGGCCTTGGCCCGCAGCGCCGCGATCTTGGTGACGTCGACTTCGTGGGTCTGCGTCAGCTGCGCGGTGGTCTGCAGCGATTCGCGGGTTTTGGTGGCCGTGATCTGCCGGATGCGGTTGGCCTTCTGGACCGTGCCGCGCAGTGCCTGCAGTTGCGGACGGGCTCCGGCCGAGCAGGAAGCGCCCGCGCAGCAGGCTCCGGCGCAGCAGGCTCCGGCGCAGCAGGCCCCGGCGCAGCAAGCTCCGGCCCAGGCCGCGCCGTCGACCGCGTCCGGCAACGGCGAATCGCCCTACGTCACCCCGCTGGTCCGCAAGCTGGCCCAGGAGAACAACGTCGATCTGTCGACGCTGAAGGGTTCCGGCGTCGGCGGCCGCATCCGTAAGCAGGACGTGCTCGCCGCGGCGGAGGCCACCAAGGCACCGGCCGCTCCGCAGCCC